>CAXBIR010000021.1:0-37560 GCA_963975825.1 uncultured Polaribacter sp. | reverse complement strand
TTGTAATTTTTTTTGGTTGAATTGTATTAAATTGTTTTTTCTTCTAGTTCATCTTCGTCATTATCTTCAATTTCTATAATACAATCTGTACATTTTAAAACTTCTTCAGTCATTTCAAAATTATGATTCACCATATCTCTATCGTCCATTCTTGTTTCGTTTTTAACATCATATAAAAATGATTTTATAGAATTATCAAAATAAACCTTTGTGCTTTCTGGTATAAAAACAGTAATATCTATTTCTTCATCTTTAAAAACGTTTTTTATATCTGATAAGAAGAAAGCGTCAAAAATAATTTCATTATTGTTAATGGAGTATTTATATTGAATTTTCTCTGCATTTTTACTTGCTCTAATATTACTTCTGTCATAAGACTCTTTCTGTACAATTATGTATGCAGTATCTGTGCTACTTCTTTTAACATCTATACGAACATCATTGGTGTAAACCATTCTCTTGTTGTCTACCTCAACTTCATGTCTTCTAGAAGTTCTTCTTAAATTGTGTTGGTAATAGATATTATCATCATTCTGTACTTTTAAAACCAACGTATCTTTTTTAGCTATACTTAAAGTGTTTTTATCTACATGTTTACCATAGTTGGCATGTGTAGTTCCAAATTCTATTGCTGTAAATATTATTGTTAACAATGCAGCTATCCAAATTGCTAATAAAGTTAAAGAAGTAGCTTTGCTAAATTGTTTAACGTTGCTAGATAATATTCTTAGACCTAAAACAAGTAATATTAAAAAAGGAATACCAGTTAAAAGAAAAAGAGATATAGTTAAAACCCATCTAGGTAAAGACGCATCATGAAAAAAGTCTGGATACGTAACAAAATTACCATCAATATTTAAAAACTCTAAACTTCCTACAGAAAACCCTCCAATAATAAGAGATAAAACAACGCATGCTCCTACAATTACAAATATTACACCCATAAACTTTCCTAATACTTTAAAGAAAGCAAGTATAATTTTACCAATTGTGTTTAAAAAATCTTGTAAGCCGTTATTTTTTTTTGTCTTTGCTGAAAAAGTTTCATTCATTTTTTGTGAAAACTCATTAGCACCATCTTTAAATTTCTCTGAAGCTTGGTTAGCTACATTTCTTACATTTTCTGAAACATTGGTAAACTCTTCACGAATTTTCTTTTCAATATTATCAATATTTACAGGTTCTCCTTCCATTTGCAGTTTTTCTGCAGTAGTTCTAGCCTCTGGTAACAAAATCCAAAGAATTATATATAGAAGGAAACCAAAACCTGCTCCAAAAAATAAAGCCAATAAACCTAAACGAATCCAGATAGTATCAATATCAAAATAATGCGCAATACCAGAAGCAACACCACCTAAGAATTTATCATCTCCATCTCTAAAAAGTTTTTTTCCAGAATTGTTATTTCTTGTGTAAGAATAACTAGAATCTGAATATGCTTCTTCGGCTTCTGCATAATCTTCTGGTTGCCCCATAATAACAATAATATCTTCTATATCACTCTCATTAACAACTTGTCTTGCGTCTGTTATTTTTTCTGATAAAAGCTCGCTAATACGCGCTTCTATATCTGCAATTATTTCATTTTTTCCTTGCGGATCTTCGCTTAAAGATTTAGAAATAGATTCTAAGTATCTTCTTAGTTTTTGGTAGGCTACTTCATCTATGTGGAAGAAAAATCCGCCTAAATTAATATTTATTGTCTTATTCATCTGAAGTTGGTTTTGTGCTAATTACTTGGTTAACTGCGTTTACTAAATTACTCCATGTTTTGTCTAATTCTTTTAAAAACATGCCTCCGTTTTCTGTTAAAACGTAGTACTTTCTTGGTGGGCCAGAGGTTGATTCTTCCCATCTATAAGATAATAATCCTGCGTTTTTTAAACGGGTTAATAACGGATAAATGGTTCCTTCAACCACAATCATTTCTGCACTTTTTAGCGTAGAAAGAATTTCAGAGGTATATGCATCTCCATTTTTTAAGATGGATAAAATACAGTACTCTAAAACACCTTTTCTCATTTGTGCTTTTGTGTTTTCTATCTTCATATAGTGTGGTTTATTTTATAAATTTTATGGTAAAAGGATACTTGTAATTTTCTCCTTCTTTTGCTTTTAATGAAGCAATAATAACCAATGCAATTCCTACTAAATATATAATTCCTGTTATTGTGCCAAACCCAATAAAACCTAAAATATTATGAGAGTTTAAATCAAAATTTATATTAAAATTATCAAAATTATTAAAGTTTCTAAAAAAAGAACTAAACGCAAACGGAATAAAAGTTAAGGTTAAAAGAAAAGAGTATAATGTGTAGCTTAAATTAAAATTTACAGCCTCTTTACCTTGTTCATCTAAAAACGGACTTCTTTCTTTTAATGTTTGCCACGCAATTAAAGGTGTAATTATATGACCAAAAGGAAATATAAAACCTGCAAATGCAGAAATGTGTATTAAAAAGGCATTGGTATTTTGGTTATTTTGTTTCATGTTTTCTAAAGTGTATAATACTTTCTTATGCAAATATATATCTTTAAAAAGGTATTATGCAATACATAGTACTATAATTAACATTTCTTTAACATTTTGTTTTATGACGTTATTTTCTAAAAAAGTGTTAAATTGCCAGTAAATACAATACTTATGAAGATTACTCCAAAGAAAATAAATATGTTTATGATGTTAAAATTACCTTTAGCATATTTAGGAGGAGTTAGGGTGAAATCACTTTCTAACGAAAAATCACTTGTTAAAATTACTCATAAATGGATGAATCAGAATCCATTTAAGAGTATGTTTTGGGCAGCACAAGGTATGGCAGCAGAAATGGCTACAGCTGTTTTAGTAATGAAGGCTATAGAGGATTCTAATTTAAAAGTTTCTATGTTAGTCACCCACCAAGAAGCAGATTTTTTTAAAAAAGCCAAAGGGAAAATTATGTTTTCTTGCTTAGGTGGTTCGCAAATAAGTAATGCAATTAAAGTTTCTAATGAAACAAAAGAAGGGCAAGTTGTTATTTTAACTTCCGAAGGAAAAAATGAAGAAGGAGTAGTAGTTTCTGTTTTTACTTTTGAGTGGAGTATAAAAGTAAAGTCTTAAAAAGTTAATTAAGATTTTGATTTATGCTTTTGATATAATTTTGGCTTTTCTTCATTATAATCACAATCTTGAAAAATACCACAAGAAGTATTAGGTCTAGCTAAAGATTTAGTTTCTTCATATTTTTTTGATAATGCTTCTATTTCTGGAGATAAATATTTCATAACATTTTTAGAATTTATTATATAAAAAAACCGAGCGTTAAACTCGGTCTTTTTAAATGGTATTATTTGTTTTCTTTAGCTTTTATATCGCTAATATACTTGTCTAAGCGTTTACCGTAAATAGATTTTTTAACATCTATAGAAAGAGAGTTATTAATTGTGTCTAATAACTTTATGTTCGCGTCATATAATTCTGTTAAAGCAATATAAGGTGCAGCTTCAGAGTTCGCGTTAGTTAAAGCAAAATTAGTAGTGTATAAATACTTTCTTCTAATCATTCTTTCAAAATCTTTTTGTACTTTTTCTATAAGATCTAAATCTTTAGATTTAGCTGCATCAAATTCTTTTTTAATAAATTCTAATCGTTGATTTTTAAACTTATTATTTATTTCTAAAAAGTTATTTAAAACTACTTGATTCTTAGATCCTATAATTTCTGGATTAAAACCAAAAATATCAATATTATCATTAATTGTAATAGTTCCTTTATCTCCAAAGAATAAAATTCTTTTATCTGTAGTATTACCATCAAAAGTTAAATAATACATTACAGGAGAATCTACATTGTCTGTTAGTTTAAAATTTCCATCACCCAAAACAGTTACAGAATCTACAGAAACTAAAGCGGTATCTTTCATTTTCTGAAGATATAAAGTACCTTTCTTAAGTCCTTTAATGTTTCCTTCAACAATCATATTTCCATCTTTTTTAGATGAACAAGCAATTATTAAGATTGATACTACTAAAACGGCTATTATTTTCTTCATTTGTTGTAAAATTTAGTCTGCAAATATGCTTTATTTTTTTAAATAGTTGAAGCTAATTCCATTAAAATTGTACACAAAATTGCACCAACAGTACCAATTGCGTAACCAAAAACGGCTAATAAAACTCCTACGGTTGCTAAAGATGGGTGAAATGCTTGTGCAACAATTGGAGCCGATGCAGCGCCACCAACGTTTGCCTGACTACCAACTGCTAAAAAGAAATACGGTGCTTTTATAATTTTTGCAACTATAATTAAAAGTACAGCATGTATTGTCATCCAGACAAAACCAATAGCTATTAAGCCTGGGTTTTCAAAAGCCTGATTTAAATCCATTTTCATACCAATGGTTGCTACTAGAATGTAAATAAAAATACTACCAAGCTTACTTGCTCCGGCACCTTCATAGTTTTTAGCTTTTGTGTAAGATAATAAAATGGCTACAATTGTAGAAATGCTAATAAGCCAGAAAAAACTAGAGCCTAAAAAAGAAAATACATTTCGCCAAGTTTGTGATTCTATTGAAGTCACAAATTCAGAGAAAAATTGACTTAGGTACTTTGCTGAAAAATGTCCAAAACCAACAGTTCCAAAACCTATAGCTAGCATAATCATAAAATCGGTTAAAGTTGGGTTCTTTTTTACTTTCTGTGTAAAAGTTATTACTTTCTCCTTTAATTCTTCTATAGCAGAGGTGTCTGCTTTTAACCATTTGTTAATTTTATCTTTTTTACCAATTCCTATTAATAAAATAGCCATCCAAACATTGGCAATAACTATGTCTACAATTACCATTCCTCCGTATTTTGCAGGATTGTATTTATAAATTTCTAACATAGCAGTTTGGTTTGCACCACCACCAATCCAACTTCCAGCTAATGTAGATAAACCTCTCCAAACTGCATCAAAATCTGCACCACCAACTGTTTCTGGAGAAAATATTGAAATTAAAAGTATTGCAATCGGACCGCCAATAATTACACCTATAGTTCCTGTAAAAAACATAATTAATGCTTTAGAACCTAAGTTAAAAATAGCTTTTAAATCAATACTTAATGTCATTAAAACTAATGCTGCTGGTAATAAAAAACGACTGGCAACATAATAAAGTTGAGAACTGTTCTTAACAACTTCTCCTGTTGCATTTTCTGTTTCCCATTCTGGTGCTATTATTCTGAATGTTGTAAATATTGCAGGAATAAAATACGCCATAAACAAACCTGGTACTATTTTATAAAACTTTGGCCAAAAACCAGTCTTTAAATTTTCTGTGTAAAATACAAAACCTAAAGAAATCATTAAAATACCAAAAACAATGGCATCATTAGTAAAAATTGGCTGCATAATTAAATTGTCTTTTTAGAAAAATCTGTGTTTAAAATAATTCCTAATTGTATTCTTTCAAATACATCATTAGGTGTTTTAATTTGAAAATAACCCATTTTTAATTTTAGGCTATTATTTAATTTATGAATAAAACCTGCTCCTGTCCAATTTTGTGAAAATGTTTTAGACTCATTTAAGTTTAAAAAAACTTCATTAAAAGCATAAACACTCCAAGTATTAGAAATTGGGTAACTAATATTTAAATCGTAACGTAACCAATGATTAAACTGATCTGTAGTAAAATCTCTGTGGATAAAGCGTTGTTCAAATCTAAAACGGTGTCTTGCATTAAACTTACCCCATTTAGACTTTAAATTTAAATCTTCATAAAAGCGATATTCATATAAATCTGTAGAAGGGGTTGCATATTCTAAATCTGCTGTTGCATAACTTACTCCTAAGGTAACATTCGTTTTTGGATTAAATATATAATTTATTCCTAGTCTATATATTTCTTGTTGAAATTCACTTGTTAATTCATAATATCTAAAATGAGCCATTGTTTTTAATGAATACTTTTCAGATAATTTATGAGAACCATTGTACATGTACCAAGTACCAAGTTTATTTTCAGCATTTTTTTGTGCTTGAGCTTTATAAATAATAAAGCTCAAACACAATAAAATAATTATTTTACGCATATTTTAATTAGTTGAATAGATTTTAGTTTCTTTAAATAAAGAGACTTTTATATTTTCTGTGCTAGTTTTATACGCTTGCCAATCATTGTTAAAGAAACTATTTGTTTCGCTAACAACTTTTTTAAATTCTTCTTTAAATTGATTAATTAAGACACTTTCTGTAGAGGTTTGTTCGCCAAAACGAGAACGTACATAACTACTAGCTTGCCCAAAACGTTGGTTTACCGTAATTTCTGGGTTTCTAGTAATACCTTGTCTTTTATCAATTGTACCTAAGAATTTTGCAGTTAAAGCTTCAATTTTTTTAATGATTTCTGAAGAAGATTTAATTGCTGTTTTGTATTTCTTCTTATCTTCTTTAGATAATTGAGATTTAATAGCAGTTGCAGTATTTTTACTTTCTACTAATTGTTTTACAACGTTTGCAATTTTTTCTTGATAGCTTTCTAGTTCTTTACTAGCAGCATATTTCTGATTTATAGCAGCATCTGAAATTTCTAATCTAGGATCGAACTCAACTTTAATAGTTTGTTCAGAAACTTCATTTCCAAAAGTCATTTTTAATTTATAAGTTCCTGGTTTTACAGAAACTCCACCAGCTTCTCTAGTAGATTTTCTTATTCTTCTAGATGCTCTATCAACTCCTTTTTCTCTTAAATACCAAGTGGTTTTATGAATTCCATTTTCTTTTGGTGCTTTAAATTTTAAAGTTCTAATTTGTCTTTCACCATCAAAAATTTCTAATTTAATAGAATCGTATTTAACCGCGTTTTTATCTTTTTTATCAACTTTTGGCTTATTTATAAAGTAAGATATAATTGCGCCACTTCTTCTGTTTTCTCCTTGATATGTTGCATCTGCGCCAAATCTACTTCCTGTTGGTTGTTGTCTAGCAGCTTGATAAGCAGTTGGAGGAGAAAATAATACCAATTTATTGTTAGTAACATTTTTGTTAGCAATTGCTCTTAATGGGCGAATATCATCTAAAACCCAGGCAGCTCTACCAAAAGTACCAATAACTAAATCTTGTTCTCTTGGGTGAATTACTAAATCTTTTACAGGAACTGTAGGGAAACCGTTAGTCCATTTTGTCCACTTATCACCAGCGTCAATAGAAATGTATAAACCATCATCTGTACCTAAAAATAGTAAGTTTTTATTTTCAGGGTCTTCTATAATTGCCAAAGCATAACTTTGTACATCATCTGCATCAACAATACGTTCCCAAGATTTACCATAGTTTTTTGTTCTATAAGCGTAAGGTGTATAATTAAAACGTCTATAATCATTAGCTACTAAAAGTGCTTCACCTTTATTTTTGTTTGAAGCTTTAATTTGCGTTATCCAACTATTTTCTGGTAAGCCTTTTATGTTTTTTGCAACATTTGTCCAAGAATCTCCACCATTCATAGTAATATGAACTTGTCCATCATCTGTAGCAGCCCATAAAACATCTTTTTGTAAAAGAGAAGGTTCTATAACTAAAACAGTACAATGGTTTTCTGCACCAGTTGCATCCATAGTTAAACCACCACTTTCTGCTTGTTTTAATTTTTCTGGATCATTTGTTGATAAATCTGGAGAAATAACGCTCCAAGTTAAACCTTTATCTGTTGATTTATGTACAAATTGACTTCCGAAATAAAGTGTGCTATTATCAAACGGATCTATGTTTATAGCAGAGTTCCAATTAAAACGTAATTTAACGTTTGCATCTTTATGTGTTGGTTTAACAGAATAGTTATTACCTGTTAAATAATCGAATCTAGAAACAGAACCTTGTTGGCTCATTGTCCAGCCATATCTAGAATCATCTTTATCTGGTACCACATCAAAACCATCTCCAAAACTTATTTCTTGCCAATAAGAATTTCTAATTCCTTGAGACTTCCAAACATAAGCAGGACCTCTCCAAGAACCATTGTCTTGCATTCCACCATATACATTATAAGGGTATTCATTATCTACATTTATATGATAGAATTGTGCAACAGGAATATTACCAATAAAACGCCAAGATTTTCCACCATCTTTTGTAATGTTTAAACCACCATCATTTCCATCTATCATAAATTTACCATTCGTTGGGCTAATCCACCAAGCATGATGATCTGGGTGAACTCCATTATCTACACCATAAGCAGGCATTAATTCTTTAAAACTTTTTCCTCCATCTTGAGAAACGTTTATATATGTAAAAACAGTGTACAATCTATTTTCATTCTGAGGATCTACATAGATTTCAGAATAATAAAAAGGACGATTTCCAATACCAGGTTTGTCGTTTATTTTTTTCCATTTAAAACCACCATCTTCACTTTTATAAAGTGCATTTTTTTTAGCTTCAACCAAAGCGTAAATCACATCTGGATTGTTTGGTGCTATTGCTACACCAATTCTACCTAATTCTCCTTTAGGAAAACCTTCTTTTTCTGTTATTTGTTTCCAATTATCTCCACCATCATGTGTAATATACAATCCACTTCCAGTTCCACCAGATTTAAAAAACCAAGGATCTCTTTTGTGTTCCCACATTGCAGCAATTATTTTATTAGGATTTTTAGGATCCATTATTAAATCTGCAGCACCAGATTTAGAATTTGTGTGTAAAATTTGTTTCCAAGTTTTACCACCATCTATCGTTTTATATACACCACGTTCTTTATGCTCTCCCCAAGGAGAACCAATTGCGCCAACATAAACTATATTTGGGTTTGTAGGGTCTATAAGAACTCTGTGAATATGTCTTGTTTTTTCTAATCCCATGGCTTTCCAAGTTTTACCAGCATCTAAAGATTTATAGATACCAAAACCACCATTTAAGCTATTTCTTGGATTTCCTTCTCCAGTACCAGCCCAAATTACACTTGGGTTAGATTGTTGAATGGCAACAGCTCCAATAGAGGCTGTTAATTCTTTTTCAAAAATTGGTTCCCATTTTACACCTCCAGAAGTAGATTTCCAAATTCCACCAGAAGCTGTACCAACGTACATTATTTCTGGGTTAGATTCTACAACGTCTATAGAAGTTACACGTCCAGACATTCCTCCTGGACCAATATTTCTAGGTTTCATGTTTTTTACCATATCCATAGAAAACTCTTGCGAAAAGAGTAGGGAAGTAGCACATAAAAAAAGTAAGGTAATTAGTTTTTTCATTAGTTTTGAGTTTGTTTATTTGAATAATAGCGAACAAGATACAAAATAGAAAACGCTCAATAAAAATTGAGCGTTTTTTTAACATTTAAATGATAATTTGTAGATGAAAAACCGAAATTTATTCTTCTTTCTTTTTTGGTTCTCTTTTTGCGTCTTTTAAAGCCTGCATTAACATCCATTCTATTTGTCCGTTAGTAGAACGAAACTCATCTGCAGCCCATTTTTCAATAGCTTTTATCATGTCTTCATTAACTCGCAATGCGAATGCTTTTTTCTTTGCCATTTTATTCCTTTATAAATGAAACGATGGTTTTAATTAACTTTTCTGATATTGGATATTCTGAGGAAAAATAAGATTTCATATTATCTTCATCTTTTTGAATATCCTTTAAAACATGATTCATGTTTTCTATAATTGCTAATTCTGAATTTGAATTTGCAGCATGTAATGCTTTTGCGTCTTCAATTTTTACTTGAATATCTTTGTTTCCATTAAGAATTAATACAGGAATTTCTAATTTTTCTATTTCTTTAATAGGATCTAATTGCATCCAAGAATATAAAAAAGATTGATTTGGTTTTGCAAAAATATTTATTAAAAACGGATTTACAGTTTTAATTTTTCCTTTAATTCTTAGGGTATCAAATTGTTGTTGTGCAGCTTCACCAAGAGTACTATTGTTTTGGCTAATTTGTTTAACCATTATTTTATCAACAGTTTCACCAGCGCCAGCAAGAGAAATGTATTTGTCTACATTTTTTGCAGCAAACATTGCTATTAAAGAACCCTGACTATGACCAACTAAAATAATCTTAGAAAAACGTGTGTCTTCCTTAAAATGAGAAATAACTTTTTCCGCATCAAAAGCAAAATCTAGCACTTTAGTTTCTTTCATAAACTTTAAGTTACTTCTATTTGCCGTTCTTTTGTCATAACTAAAAAAAGCTATATTTTCTTTATTTACAGCATCTCTAAACTGCTTAATATAGTTTGCTTTTATGTTTTGTGCTAACTGATTTCCATTTCTATCTACAGGTCCAGAACCATGAACCCAAATAATTAAAGGTGTGTTTTCTTCAGAAAAACTTAATGTTCCTGGTAGTTGTATTCCGTTATTGTTTATAATTATTTCTTCTGAAGTATCTTGTGCTAATGTAGCTGATACTCCAAATAAATAAACAACGGCATAAATTATAATTCTAATCATAATGTTTTATTTATATATGTTTTTAAAACATTTATAGCGGCTTCTTTCATTTGTGTTCCTATCAATAATTTTTTACCGTTTTTTAACTGAAGCTGAATACCAATATCTCCAGAAATATTTACACATTTACCTTTTTCTTTATTCCAAAGAGAACCACCTTTAATTCCCCAACCACCATATTCTCCTATAGGATCATAGGTTCTTACAACCGCTGTTTCAATTTCTGGCCAAGTAATTGTTCTATATTTAAAATGAAATGGTAAAAACTGATAATGAATTCCTTTTTCGTCTATTCTAGTTTTTAATTTAAAGAAGAAAATAAATGAAATGGTTACTAAAATTCCAGAGAGAGTTAGTACAAACTCATTAGTTGTCATGTTAGAGTTTTCTTTCAGATATTCTGTTGTAATTACAGTAATTGGTACAATAATGCTAATAGCTAAAAGTACTATTAACCAAGTTTGTGTAAAACGTTGTTCTTCTTTAAAAATTTTCATTTTAACGGTTTTTATCTCTTTCGAAAACAATTTTAAGACTTGGTAAAATTTGGCAAACTTCCCAACCTTCTCTTGCATGTTGATTTAAAAGTTCTTCATATCGTTCGTAAAATTTTCTAAATCCTGTTTTAGGTTGTACTATTTTATATTCTTTCATTTTTTTACTTTTTTATTTTTATTAGCATCATAAATAACTCCGAATGCAATTCCTAAACTTACACCAATTGCAATGTTATTCATAACAACGCCTATAGCTGTTCCTATTGCAATGCCAATTGCAAGACCTGTTCCTTTTTTATGTTCCATATCTTAATGGCTTAAAGTGCCAGCGTTCACAACCGGAGAAGCTTCTTTATCTCCACATAAAATAACTAATAAATTACTAACCATTGCTGCTTTTCTTTCATCATCTAACTCAACAATTTGCCTTTTATTTAATTCGTCTAAAGCCATTTCTACCATTTCTACTGCACCTTGTACAATTTTATGTCTTGCTGCAACAATTGCAGTTGCTTGTTGTCTTTTTAACATTGCAGAAGCAATTTCATTTGCATAGGCTAAATACCCAATTCTTGCTTCTAAAACTTCAATTCCAGCAATTGTTAAGCGTTCGTCAATTTCTTTTTCCAAGGCTTCAGAAACTTCATTTACACTAGAACGCAACGTAATATCTTCATCATGTCCTTCATCTGCAAAATTATCATATGGGTACATACTTGCTAATTTTCTAACAGCTGCATCTGTTTGTACACGCACAAAGTTTTCATAATTATCTACATCAAAAGCTGCTTTGTAGGTATTTGTAACACGCCAAACTAAAATAGTAGAAATCATTACAGGGTTACCAAGTTTGTCATTTACTTTTAAGCGTTCACTATCAAAATTACTAGCTCTTAAAGAAATTGTTTTTTTTCTAAAAAAAGGATTTGCCCAGTATAAGCCATTCTCTTTAATAGTACCAACATATTTACCAAATAACAAAACTACTTTAGATGTATTTGGGTTTACTAGTATAAAACCAAAGAAACCAATAAAGCTAATTAATGTTATTAAAATGTAGACTGGGTTTTTTTGTTGAATTGAAAATACAATACTTCCAAAGAATAATACGAGTACAACTACTAACATTAAATATCCGTTAGCTGGTTTAATAATTTTTTCTTCCTTCATTGTGTTTGTTTTAGTTTGATATTAAATTGATATCACAAATATATCGAATTATTTTGTTGATTTACAAATAATTTGATGTTTATTTTTTTATATCTTCGCAGAAATTATATAATATTCTAGAGATGAAACTTAAATTATTTGTATTAATAACTTTCTTTTTTATAGCAAAACCTACAACAGAAGAAACTGTCTTTTGGGGGCAAAATGGGCATAGAGCTACAGGTAAAATTGCAGAAACTCACTTAAAGAAAAGAGCTAAAAGAAAAATAGATAAATTATTAAATGGCCAAAGTTTAGCATTTGTATCTACTTATGCAGATGAAATTAAATCTGATAGAGCTTTTGGTAAGTATTATTCTTGGCATTATGTAAATATGGGTTTAGATGAAACTTATGCAACTACAGAGAAAAACCCTAAAGGAGATATTGTTACGGGTATAAATGAATGTATTAAAGTTTTAAAAGATAAAAATACTACAGATGCAGACAAAGCTTTTCATCTAAAAATGTTGGTTCATTTTGTTGGAGATTTACACCAACCAATGCATATTGGACAAAGAGAAGATAAAGGTGGTAATACTATACAGGTACAATGGTTTGGACAAGGAACAAATTTACATGCTGTTTGGGATACAAAAATGATTAAAGATTGGAATATGAGTTATTTAGAATTAGCAGATAATGCTAAAGATTTATCTAAAAAACAAATTGAACAAATTGAAGCAGGAACAGTTGTAGAATGGGTAGATGAAGTTCATGAATTAACAAAAAAAATATACAAATCTGTAAAAGTAGGAGAGAACTTACGTTACAGATATTCTTATGATCATTTTGGTATTGTAAGAGATCAATTACAGATTGGTGGAATTCGTTTAGCAAAAATATTGAATGAAATATTTGCTTAACTACTAGTAAATATAAAATTGCAAAGCCTTATTAATTAATGTTAATGAGGCTTTTTTTATTGTAAAGAATCTGTTAATTGTGTAAATTTATAAAATGAAATTAAACTCCCTTTTTGTTTGCCTAATGTTTTTGGTATTTATTTCTTGTAAAAAAGAAGACGCCAAAAATAAAACATCAGAAATAGATGTTGCTAATGTTACTGTAAAATCATACACGTACAACGAGTTAAAGCCCTTGTTAGAAAAAAAAGACGATAAAACTTATGTAGTAAATTTTTGGGCAACTTGGTGTGCACCTTGTGTAAAAGAATTACCAGATTTTGAAAAATTAAATAAAGCGTATGCTTCTAAAAATGTAGAGGTTTTACTAGTGAGTTTAGATTTTCCTAAGCAAGTAGATAAAAAGTTAATTCCATTTATTGTGAAGAAAAATATACAGTCTAAAGTTGTTTTATTAGATGATATAAATGAAGACGTTTGGATAAAAGCCATAGATGAAAATTGGACAGGAGCGATACCAGCTACTATAATTTACAACAAAAATAAAAGGAAGTTTTACGAGCAATCTTTTACTTACAACACTTTAGAACAAGAATTATTAACCTTTTTAAAAGAATAAATTATGAAATTATTAAAAACAATATTACTGTTTGTTGCAGTTGGTTTCTTAACAGCGTTTACTTTAAAGTCTAAAGAGTCTGGTTATAAAATAGGAGACGTTATAGAAGATTTTTCTTTAAAAAATATAGATGATACAATGGTTTCTTTGTCAAACTATAATAAAGCAAAAGGATATATTCTTATTTTTACATGTAATACATGTCCTTATTCAGTAGCAAATGAAGATAGAATTATTACGTTAGACGCTAAATATAAAGACTTAGGTTTTCCTGTAATAGCAATAAACCCTAATGATCCAATTGCAATGCCAGAAGATAGTTTTACAGCAATGAAGGTAAGAGCAAAAGAAAAAGGTTTCACATTCCCTTATTTGTTAGATGTTGGTCAGAAAGTATATCCAAAATTTGGAGCAACTAAAACACCACACGTTTATATTGTTACTAAAAAAGACATGAAAGTTCAGTATATTGGTGCAATAGATAATAGTTCTAGAAATGCAGATAAAGTTACCGAAAAATATGTAGAAAATGCTGTTGATGCTTTATTAGCTGGAAATAAAATAGAAAAAACAGAAACAAGAGCAATTGGTTGCTCTATAAAAGTACAATAAAATAAATCTTACTTTAAACTAAAAATCCCAAACAAATAAATGTTTGGGATTTTTTAATTTTATAAGTTATGTGTTTACCTTACTCGTTTATACTAACGTGAAATAAAGCGTCTCCTTTATTTACAATTGGTGTTTTATTTATACAGAATATATGGCAATTAAAAGGTGCATAAACTTTCTTTTTAAATTCTCCAAAAGGATCTTGAATTACACCAAGTACTTCTTTCTTTTTTACAAAACTTCCATTGGCAACTCTAATTTTAAACATACCAGAATGAGAAGCTCTTAACCATTTCGCTTTTTCAATAAAAATAGGAGTTTCTCTTACGGTAATTTCTCCTTCAATTAATCCTAAGCGAATAAGTATGTTTTTAGTTCCATTTACACCTTCATTAATAATTGTAGGGCTTAATTCTTTAGATTTTCCTCCTTCAAAAAGTAAAACAGTTTTACCCATTTTGTGTAAAGTGTCTCGTAATGATTTTGTTATATTATTGGAAAAAACAATCATAGGTGGGTTAAATACCTTTGCTAGTTCTAAAGCTTTTTCATCATTTTTATTACATCTAATTTGTGCAATATTATCTCTTTCTCCTCCACCTGTATGAAAATCTATAACATAATCTACAAAAGGAGCAATTTTCTGAGTAAATTGATATGCAAATTGGCTGGCCAAAGAACCGTTTAAAGTTCCTGGAAACATTCTATTTAAATCTCTTCCGTCTGGAAATTCTCTAGTTTGAATTAAATAGCCAAAAATATTAAAAACAGGAATACAAATAATAGTTCCGTTTTCTGGTTTATTTAAACCTAAATCTATAATTTCTCTAATAATACCAACACCATTGGTTTCATCTCCATGAATACCTGCAAGCAATAACACTACAGGACCAGGATTATGAGAACGTTCTATAATCACAGGAACTTTTACAGTAGTTCTTGTGTGTAGTTTTGCAACTTCTAAATCTAAAACGGTACGTTTGCCTTCAGGAATTTCTTTTCCTAAAAGAATAAAAGGTTTATTCGACATGAATTTCTAAATAACGTATAATTTCTTTAGCAATATTTTTTCCAGTAGCTGTTTCAATTCCTTCTAAACCAGGAGAAGAATTTACTTCTAACACTAATGGCCCTTTAGAAGACTGTAACATATCTACACCTGCAACACCTAAGCCTAAAGCTTTTGTAGCTTTTAATGCAGTTTTTTCTTCTTCGTCTGTTAATTCTATTACTGTTGCATTTCCACCTCTGTGAAGGTTAGAACGGAATTCTCCTTCTTTTCCTTGACGCTTCATTGCTCCAATTACTTTACCATCTACAACAAATGCTCTAATATCTGCACCACCAGCTTCTTTAATAAATTGTTGGGCTATTACTCTTGCTCCTAAGCCATTAAATGCTTCTAGTACAGAAGTTGCAGCATTTTTTGTTTCAGCTAAAACTACACCTAAACCTTGTGTTCCTTCTAAAAGTTTTAAAATTAAAGGAGCGCCACCTACAGATTCTACAACATGTTCTACATCTTTTGTATAATTAGTAAAAACTGTTTTTGGTAAGCCAACACCAGCTCTAGCTAAAATTTGTAAACTGCTTAGTTTATCTCTAGATTTTACCAAAGCCTGAGAAGAAACAGCAGTAAAAACCTTCATCATTTCAAATTGTCTAATTACAGCTGTACCGTAAAAAGTAACAGAAGCACCAATTCTTGGAATAATTGCATCTACGTTAGATATGTATTCTCCTTTGTAAAATATTTTTGGAGATTTTTTTTCTATTTCGATGTTGCATTTTAAATGATCTACCACAATAACCTCATGCCCTCTTTTTTCTGCGGATTCAACTAATCTTCTAGTAGAGTATAGTTTCGGGTTTCTAGATAAAATTACAATTCTCATTATTTGTTGTTTTTTAATTTATGTGAAATATTTTTTTTTGTGGTGTCAATCACAAATTTTTTATTTAAAAATTTTCTTCCTAGTAAGATAGGGTATTTCATGTCTTTACGCTCACTTAAAGTTAGGTAAATTGGAAATAATGTGTTAAAAATGATAATTTCTGTTTGAACCATAAAACGTTTTTCAGAAATACCATTAGAGCTTTTTACTAATTTTGTTGTGTAATTTTTAGAAGTAAATTCCTTGTTGTTGTATAAAGGATGTTCTGGGTCTAAAAGTGTAAATTTAATTAAATTATCTCCATTAACAGATATTTCCTGAATATTTGAACAATGAATAGATGAAGTATAAGCTCCAGAATCTACTTTTAAGTCAATATCTAATAAGTGTAATTCTGGGAAATCGGCTTTATCAACCCGACCAATTGTAATTTTCATTTGTTTATTTTATAGATAGTAAAATTAGTAATACTTATTCATTAAAAAGAAAAAAGTTTTACAATTTTGCTACAGCAGCTTCTGCACATCGTTCGCCATCCATTGCAGCAGAAACAATACCACCTGCATAACCACCACCTTCTCCGCAAGGAAATAATCCTTCTATTTCTGTATGTTCTAAATTTTCTTTTCTTGGAATATTTACTGGTGATGATGTTCTAGATTCTACACCAATAATATTAGCTTCATTTGTATGATAACCATGCATTTTACTACCAAAAGCAGCAAAACCTTTTCTTAATCTACTACCAATAACTTTAGGCAACAGAGAGTGTAGTGGGGCAGAAGTTAACCCTGGTTGATATGAAGTGTCGTTTAAGTTTGTAGATAATTTACCATCTACAAAATCTACCAATCTTTGTGCTGGTGCTGCTTGTGTTCTTCCACCCGCAAAAAATGCTATTTTTTCTAAGTCTTTCTGAAATTCTAAACCTTTTAAAGCCCCAAACTCTTCGTACTTTTTAAAATCTTTATCAATATCTAATTCAACTACAATACCAGAATTTGCAAACTTATTATTTCTACGAGAAGGAGACATTCCGTTTACAACAACTTCTCCATTAGCTGTGGCAGCAGGTACAATAAAACCTCCAGGACACATACAAAATGAGTACACACCTCTATTGTTAACTTGGTGCACTAAACTGTATGCAGCAGCTGGCAGTAATTCGTCTCTTTCGCCAGAACAATGGTATTGAATTTGATCTATAATTTCTTGTGGATGTTCTACACGAACTCCCATTGCAAAGGACTTTGCTTTTAACGCTATTTCTTTTTTATGTAACAATTCGTAAATATCTCTAGCCGAATGACCAGTAGCTAAAATAACAGAATTAACAGCCATTTCTTTACCGTCTTTAAGTTGAATTGCTTGCAACTTATTGTTTTTTACAGCAAAGTCTACAACTCTGGTTTCAAAGTGAACTTCTCCACCATATTTTAAAATATTCTCACGAATTTTTTCTATAATTTTTGGTAGTTTATTTGTACCAATGTGAGGATGTGCGTCTACTAAAATTTGTTCTGTAGCACCATGAAAAACTAAGTTCTCGAAAATTCTGCGAACATCGCCACGTTTTAAAGAACGCGTGTATAATTTTCCATCAGAATAAGTACCTGCTCCACCTTCACCAAAACAATAATTAGAATCTTCATTTACAAAATGATCTTGATTTATTGCTTTTAAATCTCTTCTTCTGTTTTGCACATTTTTACCACGTTCTAAAACAATTGGTTTATAACCTAATTCTATACAGCGTAAAGCAGCATACATTCCTGCTGGTCCGAAACCAATAATATGAACTTCTTTAGCATTAGAAACATCTTGGTATTCAAAAATATAATCAGATTTTTCTGGTACTTGTTCATTTATATAAACAGCAACTTTGTAATTGAAAATAATATCTTTTTTACGAGCATCTATAGATTTACGTAAAACTTTTACAGCAGAAATTTCTTTCTTATCAATTCCTAATTGCTTAGAAGCTTTATAAAGTAAAATGTTTTCTTTGCGTTCTTCTATTAAGTTTACACGAAGCTGAATTTCTTTAACCATTTTGCAAAAGTAATTAAATTAAAAATGATTTTATTGAAGAAGTTTTGAAGATTTTTTTCTAAAATAATGCTAATTAAAGCTAGCCTTAATCATTCTGTCGTTTCCAAATGCATCTTTTTTTAAGATAACATCTATAAATCCTTTTTTAACCAGCATTTCTACTGTTTCTTTTCCTAAATATTGATTAATTTCAAAAAACAATAATCCTTTATTAGAAAGGTGCTGTTTTGCTAAATCTGCAATTTTATTGTAAAAAATTAAAGGATTATTATCATCTACAAAAAGTGCTAGATGAGGTTCGTTTTCTAAAACATTGTTCTTAATTTCTACTTTTTCTAATTCTCTAACATACGGAGGGTTAGAAACTATAATATTGTAATGCTGAGGTAGTTTTTCTGTTTCTAAAATATTTTCTTCAATAAAATTGACTTCAACTTTATTTAAAATAGCATTTTGTTTTGCAATTTTTAAAGCTTCTGAAGAAATATCTATTGCAGAAATTTTTGCGTCTTTTAGATTTTTAGCTAAAGAAATAGGAATGCAACCAGAACCTGTGCCTATTTCTAGTATAGATAATGGTTTAATATTAGTGTTTGTTACTTCATCAATAACCCATTCTACTAATTCTTCGGTTTCTGGTCTTGGTATTAAAGTATTTGTATTTACTAAAAAAGGCAAACCGTAAAACTCTGTATTTCCTAGAATATATTGTATTGGTTCTTGTTTTTCTAATCTTTTAATTATGTTTTTTAATTCTGATATAACTTCATCATTAATTAAAAAATCTGGCTTTAAAACAGTATCAACTCTCTGAAGATTTAGTTTTTCTTCAATTAAAATAAAGAAAAAAGAATTTATTTCTGTTTGTGGATAGATTTCTGAAAGTGCTTCTGAAAAAAAGTTTTTGAATTCTTTAAGAGTCATATATATTATAATAGTGGGCTAAAAAATCTGCACAAACGTTCTAATGTTTTTTGTTTGTTAGATCTATTTAAGAAATCTTCTAAATTAATTTTATTTGCTTTCTCTTTTCGAGTATTAAATTCTGTACTAATTTCAGATGTTGTTTCCTTGTCAAAAATTATAGCGTTTAATTCGTAATTGTGTTCAAAACTACGACAATCAAAATTTGTAGAACCAATAGATGCAATTTCATCATCAATAAAAATTACTTTACTGTGTGCAAAATCGTCTCTTAAATATATTTCTACACCAGCTTTTAATAAAACTTCAAAATATGAATACATGCTATATGTTGCAACCTTAGAATCTCCTTTTTTTGGTAATACCAATATTACTTTAATACCGCTTAAAGCAGCAATTTTAAATGCTTCTAAAATTGAAAAAGTAGGTATAAAATAAGGATTCATTACAGAAATACTTTTTTCTGCTAAATTTATAAAACTTAAATATTGTTGCATAACTACAGACTGATCATAATCTGGCCCACTAGAAACAATATGAATTTTAGTGTCTTTTTTAGACTTGTAAACTTTGGTGTATTTATCTTCTTTACTTAAATCTATTTCTGTAGCATAATAATAATCTTTTAAGAAAGATTTATGTAAACTTGTAACAGCATCTCCTTCCAGTTTAAGGTGTGCGTCTTGCCAAATTCCTAAAAAATCATCATCATTTATATATTCATCTGTAATATTTACGCCACCAGTAAAACCTACTTTATTATCTATAACACAAATTTTTCTGTGATTTCTGTAGTTTAAAGTAAAAATGAAGTTTCCGTATTTTAAAGGCATTTCTGGATGAATTTCTACACCAGCATCTTCTAGTTCTTTTTTTATTTTATTATTTAATTGGTAGCTTCCAATAGCATCGTATAAAATTCTAACTTCTACGTTTTCTTCTCTTTTTTGCTTTATAAGTGCAATAAGTTCTGTTAACACTTTGCCTTCTTCAATTATATAATATTGCAAGTGTATAAAATCTTTAGCGTTTTTTATAGCTTCAAAAATTACTTCAAAAGTATCTTTACCGTTTTTTAAAACTTTTACATTATTATTAATGTCTAAAGGAATGCCTGTATTGTTATAAATAAGGTTCGATATTTTTTCTGCTTTTACAGAAGTTAGCTCAGAAGAATTTTTGTTTTCTTTATTTTTAAACGTACTTTTTATGTAGTTTTTTCTTTTTTTAGTTTCTTTTAACTCAAAAAACTTAATTTTTCTTCTATTTATTCCGAATAATAAAAAAACAAAAACACCTATAAAAGGAAAGAAAAAGCAAATAAGAATCCAGCTTAAAGACTTAGATGGTTTTACACCAAAATATAAGATGTTATAAAATGCCCAACTAAAAAGTAAGAAATGAATTGCGGAAAGTATGTAGTATATCAAATTTATATTTTCTTAAGCATCCAAACGTTACAAGAATAATGACCCGTATTTCCCATAGGTTTGTCTAAATTTATAAAGCCATTTCTTTTGTACAATTTCTGTGCGGCTTCCATATATGGCATGGTTTCTAAATAGCAATTTGTAAACCCAAAATCTTTAGCTTTTTCTAAACATTTTGTTATTAGTTTAGTACCTAAACCTTTTCCTCTTGCAATTGGCAAAAAGTACATTTTCTGAAGTTCACAAATATTATCTTCACAATTATCTAATTTTGCAATTCCTGCGCCACCAATTACCTTATTGTTGTGTTCTAAAACAAAATAAGCAACTTTTTCTTTTTGGTAAGTTTCAAACATTTTATCTGTTGCAGCATCTTCATAAGCAGTACCAATTTTTGGTGCGCCCATTTCTAAAATTACACTTCTAATAACCTCAGAAAGATCTTTATTGTCTGTTGGTTTTATTTCTCTTATGATAAAATCTGCACTTGTCATTTATTACTGTATTTTTGCATGAGCAAGTTACCTAAATTTTAAATTTTTTTAATGAAAAACATACTATATTTTTCGTTCTTAGTTTTGTTAATAACTAGTTGTTCTGTTCAAAAAGAACCTATTTTTATAAAAGTAGATAATGTAAAAGTTATTAGTTTTGCTTCTGATACAATAAAGTTAAAAGCAGATGCTTTTTTTGAAAATCCTAACGATGTTGGAGGTAAAATTTCTACAGACGAAATAAAAATTTTAATAAACGAAAAGGAAGTAGCGCAAGTTTTTTCAGAAGAATTTAAAGTACCAGCAAGACAAGAATTTTCTATTCCGTTAATTGCTCATATTCCTACAAAAAACATTTTAAACTCAAATAAAAATGGAGTTCTTGGAGGTTTACTAAACTCTTTACTTACTAATAAAGTAAATGTAAGAATTAAAGGGAATTTAGAATATGTTGTTTTTGGTTTTAAAAGAGAGTTTTTAGTTGATAAAACACAAGAAATAAAATTTAAATTTTAAGTTATTACACACGAATTTTACATAAACCGTTGTTTGCAATTGGCAAAAAATGGAATTGGTTTTACGAGACCAAATCCTTCTGTTGGCGCAGTAATTGTGCTAAATAATAAAATTATTGGAGAAGGTTTTACATCTGCTTATGGTGGCAATCATGCTGAAGTAAATGCTATAAATGCAGTAGAAAATAAGCAACTTTTAAGAGAAGCAACCATTTATGTTACTTTAGAACCTTGTAGTCATTTTGGTAAAACACCACCTTGTGCAGATTTAATTGTAAAACATAAATTAAAACAAGTTGTTATAGGTTGTTTAGATTCTAATAGTTTAGTTGCTGGTAAGGGAATAAAACGTTTAGAAAATGCAAACATAAATGTAATTGTAGGTGTTTTAGAAGAAGAATGTAGATTGCATCACAAACGTTTTTTTACGGTTCAAGAAAAAAAACGACCTTATATTATTTTAAAATGGGCAGAAACTAAAGATGGTTTTATAGCGCCAATTTCTAAAAATGAAAACAAACCTGTTTTTATATCTAATAAACATTCTCAACAATTAGTACATAAATTGCGTAGTAAAGAACACGCAATTTTAGTTGGTACAAATACAGTTTTAGCAGACAACCCTAAATTAAATGTTAGAAGTTGGTCTGGAGAAAACCCAATTAGAATTGTTTTAGACAGAAATTTAAGAATTCCTGAAAACGCGAATATTTTAAACGGAAGTATAAAAACAATAGTCTTTACTGAAAAAGAAAAGTATTTGTTTCAGCATAAAAAAGATTTAATTTTAGAACAAATAGATTTTTCTAAAAATGTTGCAGAACAAATTTGTAAAGTGTTGCAAGAACATCAAATACAGTCTTTAATTGTTGAAGGAGGTACAAAAACTCTAAAAACATTTATTGATGAAAATTTATGGGATGAAGCTTTAGTTTTTGTTGGAGATAATAACTTTGGAACAGGAGTAAAAGCACCAGTAATAAAAAAGAATTACAAAGAAAACAACATTAAAAATGATGTTTTAAAAATATATACTAATGATTAAGAATATAATTTTCGATTTTGGAGATATTTTCATCAATTTAGATAAAGAAGCTACTTATAAAGAAATGGCAAAACTAGGCGTTTCTAATATTTCTGAAGAGATGATTGCTGTTTACCATCAATATGAAAAAGGATTAATTTCTACAGATGAATTTGTAAATTTCTATCATCAGAAATTTAATATTTCTTATGAAAGTTTAAAGAACGCTTGGAATGCAATTTTATTAGATTTTCCTGAAACAAGACTAGCTTTTCTTAAAGAATTGGCAGAAAGTAAAAAATATAGATTGTTTTTGTTAAGCAATACAAACGATTTGCATATTTCTTGGATTCAAGATAATTGGGGAATGGAATTATATAACGAGTTTAAAAATTATTTCGAAAAGTTTTATTTATCTCACGAAATAAATTTTAGAAAACCAGATAATAATATTTATGAATTTGTTTTAAGAGAAAATAAACTAGTTGCAGAAGAAACTTTATTTGTAGATGATTTAGAAATAAATACAGAAGCTGCAAAATCTTTAGGAATTAATGTTTGGAATCTAATTCCTGGTAAAGAAGATGTTGTAGAATTATTCACTAAAAACCAATTGTAATTTGATTTTTTTATTGTTAAGTATTCTGTTTTCAACAGGTTTGTTTGTTATCTTTAAGTATTTTGGTGTTTACAAAGTAGATGTTTTAAAAGCTATTTTTATAAATTATATTGTTGCCTTTTCAATGGGCTTTCTTTTGGCAGAAAGACAAATACCAATTAATGAAATTTATTTGGAGCCATGGTTTCCTGGTTCTTTAGTTTTAGGAGCTTTGTTTGTTTCAATATTTTTTGTAATGGCTATGACTGCTCAAAGAAACGGAGTTTCTGTAACTTCAATTGCAGGAAAAATGTCTGTGGTTATTCCTGTTTTGTTTGGTGTGTTTTTATATAATGAATCTGTAACTTTCTTAAAAATATTAGGAATTATAATTGCTTTGGTAGCTGTGTATTTATCGTCTGTAAAAGAAGATAAATCAGAAAATACAGGAACACTTTTATTTCCTGTATTACTTTTTTTAGGTTCTGGTGCAATAGATACTATTTTAAAATATGTACAAGTTAATCATGTTGCAGATGAAGATGTTTCCATTTTTTCTGGAAGTTTATTTGGTATTGCTGCAATATTTGCAGTTTTAATATTGGCAATTAAATCTATTAAGAAAAGAGAAGCTTTTGGTGTTAAAAATGTTATTGCAGGAATTATTTTAGGAGTGCCTAATTATTATTCAATAGTTTTTTTAATTAAAGCGCTTCAGAATAAAAACTTCGAAAGTTCTACTTTATTCACAATTAATAATGTGGCAATTGTAATAGTGTCTACTTTGGTAGGTTTATTATTGTTCAAAGAAAAATTTAGTCTAAAAAATAAAATAGGAGTTGCTTTGGCAATTTTAGGAATTGTTTTAGTTACTATAGCATAAATGAAAGACGACGTATATAAAACAATAGAAAAACCATCTGAAGAAACTCTTTTTAAGGAAAAAGGAAGTAAATTTTTTGGATACACTTTTCCTGTTTTGACAGAAGATGATGTAAAAGAGAGGTTAGAAGAACTTCGAAAAAAACATCATGCTGCACGTCATTTTTGTTATGCTTATCAATTAGGGATTGAAAAAATTAGATTTAGAGCAAATGATGATGGTGAGCCTAATAATTCTGCAGGAATGCCAATTTATGGTCAAATTCAGTCTTTTGAAGTTACTAATATTTTAATTGTATCTGTTCGTTATTTTGGTGGAACAAAATTAGGGGTAGGAGGTTTAATTTCTGCATATAAAACGTCTGCTCAAATGGCGTTGGAAGCATCTAATATTTTAGAAAAAACAATTAATATCTTCTATAAGCTTACTTTTAATTACGATTTAATGAACCCTGTAATGAGGATTGTTAAAGAAAAACAAATAGATATTGTAGATCAGAAATTAGAAATGCATTGTGAATACACCATTTCTGTTCGAAAAAATGACGCACAAAATATTTTTGAAATTTTTGATAACCTTTATAAAGTTGAAATTAAAGAAATAGAATAAAGTATATTTTTAAATAAAAAGATGTAACTTTAGTTTATGGATAATTAAATAAACTAAATCGAATTTAAAAATATTTCAATCATGAAATTTAGACGTATTGCATATACAAGTAAGGCAACTATAAATTTTAGTAAAAGAGATTTATTAGATTTACTTCATGATTCTAGAGCATACAATACTTTAGATAATATTAGTGGTGTTCTTATTCATAAAGAAGGTTATTTTTTACAAATTATAGAAGGTGAAAAAGAAAATGTAAAAGATCTTTTAGATAGACTTGTAAAAGATAAACGCCACAAAGATTTTAAAATTATAGACAATAGATTAACCAATAATAGAATGTTTTCTAATTGGGCAATGGGTTGTGCAGATTTTGATGATCCATCGTTAACTTTAATACCAGGAATAAGAACAGATTTAACAAATCAAGATGTAATTAACAGTATTATAAATAGGCTTCCAGAAGTAGCTGTAGTTTTGCAAGAAAACTTAACAGAAGAACAAATTCATGGAGTAAAAAGTTAAAAACCTAGACCTTCTAATAAATAATCAGGGCAACGAGTTGGTCTCATTGTCTTCGAATTCATAAAAGCTAAAACAGAACTTCCTGTACAAATTAATTCACCATTTTGGTTTTTAATTTCGTAATCAAATTCAATCTTTACCATTGGTTTTTTTTTCAAAAAAGTATCAATTGTTAATATGTCGTCGTAAAGTGCAGATTTTATGAAATTAAAATTTATAGAAATAACGGGAAGCATAATTCCACTCATTTCCATATTTTTGTATGTAATTCCTAAAGATCGTAGCCATTCTGTACGCCCTAATTCAAAAAATTGAGCGTAATTACCGTGATATACAACGCCCATTTGGTCGGTTTCAGAATATCTAATTCTAGTTTTTGTTGATGATTTTTTCAATTGTTATAGACAGAATTTATTTTAGCATTTTACGTAAAAAATAGTTAATAATCAATAGCAAATTGATTTTTTTATACTGAATTTTATTCACACTTTTGTATAACCTAAGAAAGCAGGCTAAAATCTCTTTTTTCGCCACAATATTTAACCACAATAATTACCAAAATAATAAATGACTTTAACTGCTGACTCAGTTTGGAATGAATGCTTGTCTTTTATAAAAGACAATATTAAACCACAAGCATATAAAACTTGGTTTGAACCTATCAAACCCGTAAAACTTTCAGGAGAAGCATTAACTATACAAGTGCCAAGTAAGTTTTTTTACGAATGGCTAGAAGAACATTATATTAAATTATTAAGAGTTGCATTAGTAAGACAATTAGGTAGCGATGCTAAATTGATTTATGATGTAAAAATGGAAAACAATTATAGTAGTAATAGACCACAAATTGTTAAAATTCCTAGTTCTAACAGAGATCCGTTAAAACCGCAAAAAGTTACTGTTTCTTTAGATTCTAATAAAAGAGAATTAAGAAACCCTTTTGTAATTCCAGGATTACAAAAAGTAAAAGTAGAATCACAATTAAATCCTAATTACAACTTTGTAAACTTTATAGAAGGAGACTCTAACAGGTTAGCACGTTCTGCTGGTATGGCAGTAGCTAATAAACCAGGAGGAACTTCTTTTAACCCATTATTAATTTATGGTGGTGTTGGTTTAGGAAAAACACATTTAGCACATGCTATTGGTGTAGACATAAAAGATAAATACCCAGATAAAACTGTTTTGTATATTTCTTCGGAAAAATTTACACAACAATTTATAGATTCAGTAAAATCTAACACAAGAAATGATTTTATTCATTTCTATCAAATGATAGATGTTTTAATTATTGATGATGTTCAGTTTTTATCAGGAAAAGCAGGAACACAAGATGTTTTCTTCCATATTTTTAATCATTTGCATCAAAATGGAAAGCAAGTAATTTTAACATCAGACAAAGCACCTGTAGATATGCAAGACATAGAACAGCGTTTGTTATCTCGTTTTAAATGGGGATTGTCTGCAGAGTTACAAGCACCAGATTATGAAACTAGAATTTCTATTTTAGACAATAAATTGTTTAGAGATGGTGTAGAAATGCCAGAAGAAATTGTAGAGTATATTGCTAAAAATATAAAATCTAATGTTAGAGAATTAGAAGGCGTTATTATTTCTATGATTGCACAAGCTTCTTTTAACAGAAAAGAATTTTCTTTAGAGTTAGCAAAACAAATTGTAGACAAGTTTGTAAAGAATACTAAGAAAGAAGTTTCTATAGATTACATTCAGAAAGAAGTTTCTAAGTATTTTGATATGGATGTTGCTACTTTACAATCTAAAACTAGAAAACGTCACATAGTTCAGGCACGTCAATTAGCTATGTATTTTGCAAAAAGATTAACAAAAACATCTTTAGCAAGTATTGGTAACCAAATTGGGCAAAGAGATCATGCAACCGTTTTACATGCTTGTAAAACAGTAGATAATCTTACTGAAACAGATAAGCAATTTAAAAAATACGTAGACGATTTAACTAAAAAGTTAACTTTCTAAAGGTATTTTTAAACAAATTTTTTAATCTTTATTCTGATGAAAAAAGTACTTATGGTTTGCTTAGGAAACATTTGTCGTTCTCCTTTAGCAGAAGGTATTTTAAAATCTAAAATAAATACAGAAGCTGTTTTTGTAGATTCTGCAGGAACAGCTGCGTATCATGTAGGTAATCTTCCAGATGTGCGTTCTATTGAAATAGCAAAAAACTACGGAATAGATATTACTAAACAAAGAGCCAGAAAATTTACAGAAAAAGATTTTGATGCGTTTGATGTTATTTATGCGATGGATGATAGTAATTACAATAATATTATCTCTTTAGCTAGAAACAAAGCAGATTCTCAAAAAGTAAAATTGATTCTTAATGAATCGAATCCAGATAAAAATTTATCAGTTCCAGACCCATATTATGGTGGGAAATCTGGTTTTGAAAATGTATATAAAATGTTAGATGAAGCTTGTAGTATTGTTGCAGGAAATTTGTCTTAGATTATTCTCCTTGCAATAATCTATATAATAAGTGTCAAAAATTTAAATTATGATTGGTAAACTCTATTTAATTCCCACAACTTTAGGAGATACAGAACCTTTAGAAGTAATGCCTTTATCAGTTAAAAAAGTTGTTGAGCAGATAGATTACTACATTGTTGAAAACGAAAAAACTGCTAGAAGGTTTATTAAAAAGATTTCACCTAAAAAAGTTCAGGCTTCTTTACAAATGATGTCTTTAGATAAATATGCAGAAGAAATAGAAACAAGAAGATATTTAGACGTTTGCAAAGAAGGAATAAATGTAGGTTTGTTATCTGAAGCAGGTGTACCAGCAGTTGCAGATCCTGGAGCTAGTATTGTAAAATTAGCCCATGAAAAAAATATACAAGTTGTACCTTTAGTTGGGCCTAGTTCTATTTTAATGGCTATGATGAGTTCTGGTATGAATGGTCAAAATTTTGCTTTTAATGGTTATTTGCCAATAGATAAAGGAGATAGGAAAAAAGCAATTAAAGACTTAGAGAAGTTGTCTAAAGATAAAAACCAATCTCAAATTTTTATAGAAACACCTTATAGAAATGAAAAAATGTTTGCAGATCTAAAAGCAGCATTGTCACCATCTACAAATTTATGTATTGCAGCAGATATAACTTTAACTTCAGAATTTATAAAAACACTTTCTGTGCAAGATTGGAAACATCAAACGCCAGATTTACATAAAAAACCGGCCATTTTTATTATTCATAAGTAAGAAATAGAAAAAAATAAAACAAACTTTTTCTATTTTAAAACTATAGTTAATAAAAGTAAAGGTTTATACTTTTGCGTTTTTATCTGCAGTAATAATAGAAACATTGTAGTTAGCAAACTTTCTTAAGTAAGATTGAATACTTGCACCATAAGCGTCTGAAAAACGTTCGGAACCACCACTTCTTAGAAATTTCTTTACATTACCAGCGCCACTTAGGTGAGCAGCTGCTAAAATTCCAGATTCTGTTATTTTAATTCCGTTCATTGTTTTACCAACAGAACGTTGTATGTCTTTTCTTAAAATCCATTTATTTACTTTACATAAAGCAACAAATGCTTTTTCTTGTAATTCAGGATTTCTTAAAAATTCTTGAGTATTGTAAATGTTGAATCTCTGTAATGTAGTTCTACCAAATTGGTATTTTCCTAAATATCCTAAAGTATTTACTGTGGCATATTTTCCTTGAGATTCTTTAAATGCTACTGCTTCTTTAAAAGCAACAAAATCTTTCTTAAGGTAAAAAATATCATTTCCTATAGATTTAGGAAAATTAAATTTAGTTAATGCATTTGTTTCAGAATCTGAAACAACTTTTTTATCAATTGGTGTTGCGTTGATAAAAAGGATAACTATACTGAATAAAAGGATTTTATTTTTGATAAAAATTTATCTTTCTGTTTTGCGGGTGCAAAAGTACGGTATAATTTAAAACTGATTGATTATCAATATGTTAAAATTTACTAAAAATACAGATAATGGAACTTTACTTGACCTTTGGTGTTAATTTCTAGTGTTGGAGAAGGAATCTTTATGAAATTAACAACAGAAAAGACAGATTTTAATAGTTTCGATTTTGTTTCAATTTTTGTTAAATCTAAATCTAAACTTAGGTAGAATTGTCTGTAAGAGTCCTGCTGTATTGGGTTGCTTGGTTTTGTTTCTCCATATAACATTCCTTCAGCACCATAACCAGCAGCAATATTTAACCATTTAGGAAAATTACTTTCTTTATTAAAAGACCAAATATTAGCAGAAAGCCAATAAGTTTGTCCGTTATAATCTTTTAAAGATTGCTGAATGAAATTTTCTCCAAGAGTATTAGGTCTTTGTTTTGCAAAATTTGTTTGATGAAATGAGTATTTTACAGTAATTCTTTGCTCTTTCCATAATAGTTCTTGCCCAACTAATAAACCTGTTCCTGCTGCATTGGCTAAAATATCTCCGGTTGAAGCTCCCCATTCTTCAGAAAAACCATCTAAAACTTCTACAGCAGTTAAAAATGTAAAACCTAAAGTTGCCCCATAAATTAACTGATTCTTTTCAGAAACACCAGCCCAATCTAAAACTTCCATTCCAACTTTACCTAAATAGTAAGACGTCATAAAATGGCCAACCTTATCCATTTGTTTCCATTCTGCATTGTCATTTGTAAAATGAAAACCAGAACGTTTGTAGTCTTTATACCAAAGTTCGTTTAGCGCTAATAAAGTACCACCAGTTAATACGCTTTCGGTAATTATTACAGCATTTCTTCTTTTGGTATTTAAAGTATCAGATTTTTTTAAGAATGATGATTCTTGTGCATTTGAATATAAACTACATATAGATATTAATACAAAAAGTAAAACATTATTTGTTTTTAAATTCATTTCTAAATTTTGAAAGGTAATTACCTGTTTACTTTTTGTTTATTCATCCATTGATGATATTTAGCTGCATTTCTATTATGTTGCGCAAGAGATTTAGCAAAAGCATGGTAACCAGGTTTGTCTACATTTGCACACATGTAAAAATAATTGTGTTTTTGTGCATTTAACACACCATCTATTGCAGTAATATCTGGCATAGAAATTAAAGTAGGAGGTAAGCCTTTATTTTTATAAGTATTGTAAGGAGAATTAATTTCTAAATCTGCAGTTAAAACTCTTTTAACTACATAATCTTGTCCTTTTACTTCTTTTACACAATATATAATTGTTGGATCTGCTTGTAAAGGCCAACCATTATTTAAACGATTTAAGTATAAACCAGCAACAATAGGTCTTTCAGAATTTTGTGCAGTTTCTTTTTGAACTATAGATGCTAGAGTTATTACTTCATCTTTAGTTAAATTTAATTTTCTTGCTTTTTGAAGCCTATTTTCATTCCAAAACCTTTTATATGCAATTAACATTTTCTTTCTAAATCTTTCTGGAGAAACTGTCCAATAGAATTCATAGGTGTTAGGAATAAATATTTGAAGTACAGATTTTTCTGTTAAATCATTTTCCTTAAGAAATTTTTCATCCTTAAAAGAAGTAAGTAAAGAAATAGAATCTGCATTTATTTGCGCTGCAATTCTACCTGCAAATTTTTCTAGTGTATCTTGGTTGTTAAAAGACAACTTAAAAGGTGTTTGTCTTCCGCTTCTTAGCATATTTACAAGATCGTTATTAGACATACCTTCATTTAAAACATATCTACCTGCTTTAGGAGTTTCAAAACTTTTTTGTGCTGCTACCCAAAGAAAAGTTTCCGGACTTTTAGAAAATTCTTCTAATTCTTTCTTTATATCTACCAATGTATCTGTAGAAGAAACAAAAAGAACATGTTCTTTAATTATTGCTTTTCCAAATATTTTTTGATAATAATTGTAACCAAATAAAGCACCAATTATTAAAATTGCTGCAAGAATGTAAATAATTTTTTTCTTCAATTGTAATTGTTTTTAAAGCTGTAAAGTTACTATTTTATCAATTGAAATAAGATTTCATCTTTAAATTTTCCGTTTGATAAAATCCAATCTTTTTTTACACCAACTTTTTCGAAGTTATGCTTAGTAAATAAAGAAATACTGTTAGAATTGTCTGCTGTAATATTTGCATACAATTGATGTAAATCTAAAAATGAAAACGTGTATTTAATTAAAATGGATAAAGCTTCTGAAGCAAAACCATTTTTTTGAAAATCTGGATGAATTAAAATACCAATTCCTGCTCTTTTATGTTGCGGATTGAAATTGAATAAATCTACCATACCTATTTGTTTCTTGGTAAACTCTTCTTCAATTACTAAACGCAATTGCTTTGCTTCAAAAATATCTAAATGCGCATTTTCTAAATATTGTTTCAAAATAAATTTAGAAAAAGGTGTTTGTGTATGGCTAACTTCCCAAAATATTTGATTGTTTTCTATTTCATATAGAAATTCTAAATCTTCTGGCTCTAGAGCTCTTAATGTAATATTTTTACCTTTTAAGTTTAGCATTAAATTTGTATTTCACCTTTAAAAACAAAAGTAGCTGGTCCTTTTAAATGTACGTTTTTATAAATACCATCTTCTTCTGTAAAAGAAACTTCTAAATTTCCACCTTCTACAGGTAAAGAAATTAAATTACTTGTTGTTTTCTTTGTTTTATGCATTGCAATTGCAACAGCTGTAACACCAGTTCCACATGCTAGAGTTTCGTTTTCTACTCCTTTTTCATAAGTTCTAACTCTAAAAGTTGTATTGTTAATTTGTTGAACAAAATTTACATTACTACCAGGGTCTGAATATGAGTTTCTAATTTTTTTTCCGTTTTCGAAAACAGGGTAATTATCTAAAGAATCTACTAATTCTACATGATGTTGTGTACCTGTATATGCAAAAACAGCGTTTTCTTGAACTTTAATTTCATCAACGTCAATCATTTTTAAAGACACAATTCCGTTTTCTATTTTTGCAAAATGTTCACCATCAACAGCAATAAAATGAGTATTGTTATTTATAATATTTAAATGTTTCGCAAAAGCAACTGCACATCTACCTCCGTTTCCACAGAAAGTTTCACTTCCATCTGCGTTTAAGTAAATCATTTTAAAATCGAAGTTTTCATCATTCTCAATTAAAATAACACCATCTGCACCAACACCAAAATTTCTGTCGCAAAGTTTAGAAATTAATTTTATATCTTTTTTATTGAAGATTGAAGATCGATTATCAATCATTACAAAATCATTTCCTGTACCTTGATATTTATAAAAAGTTAAATTCATAGAACAAATATAGGTATTTCAAGTATAAATAAAGGTTGTTAAAAAGTGGTTAAAGTCCGTTAAAAACAAGTTAAACAGATTTTTTTAATATGTTAAAATTATATCTTTGAGTATTAGTAATTAATTTAAATCATAAAAAATGAAAAAAGCATTCAGTTTTCTAGGTATGGCAGTTTTAGGAGGAGCACTTACTTTGGGTGGTTACAAGATGCTATTCGATGAACAAGTTGTTATAGAAAGAACAGTACAAAACCCAATTGAAACGGTACATACAACTTATAATCCTTCAAACACAAATTCTGTAGAAACATCTACAGATTTTACAATTGCCGCAGAAAAAACAGTTCATGCAGTTGTTCATGTAAAAAATACAGCAATTAGAACACAAACAAACCAGTTAGATCTTTTTTTTGGTAACGGAAATGGACAAAGAAAGTACGAGCAAGTAGGTACAGGAAGTGGTGTTATTATTTCTGCAGATGGTTATATAGTTACAAATAATCATGTAATCGATGGCGCAAGTGATTTAGAAATTACTTTAAATAATAGAAAGAAGTTTAAAGCGAAACTAATAGGAAGAGATGCAGATAATGATATTGCTTTGTTAAAAATAAATACAGATATAGAATTACCCTATGTTCCTTTTGCAAATTCAGACAATATTAAAATTGGAGAATGGGTTTTAGCTGTTGGTAATCCTTATAACCTAACATCTACAGTTACTGCAGGTATTGTTTCTGCTAAAGGAAGAGATTTAGAAGGTAATAGAAATATAGAATCTTTTATACAAACAGATGCAGCAGTTAATCCTGGTAATAGTGGTGGAGCTTTAGTAAATGCAAGAGGAGAATTAATTGGTATTAATACCGCTATTTCTTCTAAAACGGGTTCTTTTATTGGGTATTCTTTTGCAGTGCCTTCTAATATTGCAAAAAAAATTATTGATGATATTTTAGAATATGGTGCTGTACAAGAGGCTATTTTAGGAATTAGTGTAGATAATGAGTTTTTAGAAGAAGGAGTTAAAGTTGCAGATGTTACAGATGAAGGAGGAGCTAAAAAAGCAGGTTTAAAATCTGGAGATATTATTTTAAAAGTTAATAATTCTAAAATATCTAAATTCTCAGAATTAAGAGGTCAGTTAACAGCAAAAAGACCAGGAGAAACTGTAAACATAACTATAAATAGAAATGGAGAATCTCTTATTAAAAATGTAAAACTTGGTAAGAAAGTATCTTTTGTTTCTAACAGTATTAATGTAATTTTAAAAGATATTTCTAAAAATGATAAAAAGAAATTCAATATTTCTAATGGAGTAAAAATCATAAAAAACGGAAACAAGAATTTAATTTATTATGGTGTTAAAGAAGGATTTATAATTACACAGATAAATAAAAAACCAGTTTCTAACGCACAAGAAGCATCTAGAATATTAGACGATTCTTTAGGTAATGGAAAAGTATTGTTTATAGAAGGTATTACTGTAGAAGGAGAAAGAGAACGTTACGTTTTCAGATAGACTTTATTAGATTCACATTATTAAATCCTGATTTTTTTAATCAGGATTTTTTATTTTAAAATTTTTAACGAAATCGATTTCGTATTGTAAAAAAAAGAAATACTTTTGCAAAAAATTAAATTATAGTAACACAACTATGTCAACAAAAGTAAATTACAACGAAGAAGTTTTATCGCAAGCGCAAACAAGAAGAGCTACAGTAGAATTTATTAATATCGTAAACGATTTATGGTATGATAAATCTATAGAATTAGTACTTTTTAGAAACCCTTTAGTAGATAAGAGAGCCAGCGAAGTATTAAATTTAATAGAATATGCTAGAGAATTTGTAAGCAAACCAATTTCAATTCAAGATGCATTAGATATTGCAAAAGCAATTCAGCAAATAGAATTACCATCTTCTAAACTAGATATTGGTAAATTGGCTTATGAATGTTACTTAAATTCTACAAATTGCGAAGATAAAGTTGCTTTTGTTCAACAAAAATTAAAAGATGCAACTGTAGCAAAAGATATTCAGCCAAAAGATGTTGTTTTATATGGTTTTGGTAGAATTGGTCGTTTGTTAGCAAGAGAGTTAATGACAAAAATGGGTAAAGGTTCTCAATTAAGATTAAGAGCAATTGTTACTCGTGGCGAAATTAACCAAACAGTTTTAGAAAAAAGAGCATCTTTATTAAGTATAGATTCTGTACATGGAGATTTCTTAGGAACTGTACAAATAGATGTAGAAAACAATGCTTTAATTATTAATGGTACTACTGTACATATGATTTCTGCTAAACAACCAGAAGACATAGATTATACAGAATTTGGTATTAATAATGCTTTAATTATAGACAACACAGGTGTTTTTAGAGATAATGAAGCTTTAAACAGACATTTAAAAGCAAAAGGAGCAAGTAAAGTTTTAATTACTGCACCAGCAAAAGGAGTTCCTAATATTGTACATGGTGTAAATCACTTACAAAACAACCCAGATAACGTAGATATTTTCTCTGCAGCATCTTGTACTACAAATGCTATTACGCCAGTTTTAAAAGTATTAGAAGATAATTACGGAATAAAAAAAGGACATTTAGAAACAATACATGCATATACTAACGACCAAAATTTGGTAGATAATATGCACAGTAAATATAGAAGAGGTAGAGCTGCCGCTTTAAACATGGTAATTACAGAAACAGGTGCAGGTGCTGCAGTTTCAAAAGCAATACCAGCTTTAGAAGGTAAATTAACATCTAATGCAATTAGAGTTCCTGTGCCAAATGGTTCTTTAGCAATTTTAAATTTACAATTAAATACAAAGGTTACTACAGACCAAGTAAATTCTTTAATTAAAAAGTATGCTTTAGAAGGAGATTTGGTAGAACAAATTAAGTATTCTATGGATAATGAATTGGTTTCTTCAGATATTGTTGGTACAACAGCACCGTCAATTTTTGATAGTAAAGCAACAATTACAGACAATGAAACTATTGTAATTTATGTTTGGTATGATAACGAATATGGATATTCTCACCAAGTTATTCGTTTAGCAAAACACATTGCAAAAGTTAGAAGATTTACATATTATTAAGACACTCTTAGTGCAAATTCATTCAACAATTGTTGCATGTAAAAACCCAATACTTTTTAGTATTGGGTTTTATTTTTTTATTTGAAGCTATTACCTGCTTTACATTCTATCTTTTTTTGAAAAAAAACAAAAAAAGGATGCCATTTCAATCAGGGCTAAACTTATTTGCCAACATTTTAAACATTTACTAAATATAGAAAGTTTATTTGGCTAAGTTTCTTTCTCTAAAAAAAACTTAATTTAGCAACAAAAAATTAAAAGCATGAAAATTAACCTAATAATTATAGCAATGCTATTCTTTACTATTTTAACAAAAGCACAAGAAAAGTTACCCTATCATCAAATTCCTAAAATGGAAGAAAATTATACAGCACAAAATACAGTTGCAAGATTAATAGATGGTATGGCATTTAGATATTATTGGGCAACAGAAGGTTTAAGACCAGAAGATTTGGCATATCAACCAAAAGGAGAAGGTAGAAATTGCCAAAAAACAGTAGATCATTTGTACGATTTATCTAATATGATGTTACGTTTATTAAAAACAGAACTTAAACAAGAGATAGAAAAAGATAAAATGACGTTTTCAGAAATGAGAAAACAAACACTTTTAAATTTTGAAGCTTTAAGTAAGAGAATAAAAAAAAGTAGAAATTTAGCAGAATTTACAATAAAAAAAGAAGGTAAAATTACCGTTCCGTTTTTTAATGTTATAAATGGTCCAATTGCAGATGCACTTTGGCATGCTGGCCAAATAGCAACTTTTAGAAGATCTTCAGGAAATCCTTTAAATTCAAAAGTAAACCACTTTACAGGAACTGTAAGAGATTAAAAAGAAAGAACAAAACAAAAAAAATCTCAATGTTAATTGAGATTTTTTTTGTTCAATATTTATTCCTTTTCAAAGAAAGTAATTTTGCATTCTAGTTCTTCATTTAAAAACTCATCTTTACTCATCCAATAATCAGAAGTTGTTAAAGTATAAGTTGTTTCATTTTTTTCTAGATTCCAAACAACATCATTAGCTTCATCAAATTCTTCATCAGCATCTAATTGATGTCCGAATAATCGTTTTAAAACATTATGACTATCTAAATTTTGAGCAAAACATTTTAGTGCAATTTCATTTGTAATAATTTCACTAGCATTTCCTAAAGGTTTAATTTCAAAATTTACAACCGTTGCTTTTGTATTAGGAAACTTTCCATTAAAAGCTTTGTATAATAATTGGTTTATAGCAAAAAGAGTTTTATGCAAACCAATTACAGGATATTCTTCAGAAATTTTATCAACCAACATTTCATAAGAAAGAGAATCTATTTGTCCTTCATTTAATTGGCTTCCTAATTTATAGTCTAACACAATTGCTGCAGCTTCATTAGGCTCTCTTTCAGAGATTGCCATAAAAAGCAATTCTCTTAATTCTTTTAAATCATTTACTTCATCGTTGGCAAAATCAAATAGTTCTAACAGTTCTTTATAATCTTCAATGTTCCAAGAATTTTCAAGTTCGTCAACTGTAGAAATTTTATGTATTTTTATAGCGTATTTCATTTTTTTAAATCATTTTTGAATGAATATATAAGATACAAAACTTTAGTATCAAAAAAGATTTTTTTTATAGATAATATGACTGTTCAAAATAGAATACAATTACTTCGAGAAGAACTAAATAACCATAATTATAATTATTATGTGTTAGATAATGCTACTATTTCAGATTTTGATTTTGATATAAAATTGAAGGAATTAGAAAAGTTAGAAACAGAAAATCCAGAATATTTTGATTCTAATTCGCCAACGCAAAGAGTAGGAGGTACAATAACTAAGAATTTTAATACAGTTGTTCATAAAAATAGAATGTATTCTTTAGACAATTCTTACTCTAAAGAAGATTTATTAGATTGGGAAAAAAGAGTAGAAAAAGTTTTAGGAACTTCTGAGTTAGAATTTACATGTGAATTAAAATTTGATGGAGCTTCTATAAACTTAACATATGAAAACGGTAATTTTGTAAAAGCGGTAACTCGTG
>CAXBIR010000020.1:0-38021 GCA_963975825.1 uncultured Polaribacter sp. | reverse complement strand
TTAACAGGAACTTCATTAAAATATCAACGTAAAGTTGCGCAAGCAATTAAAAGAGCGCGTCATTTAGCGTTAATGCCTTACGTTGGAGATTTGTTAAAATAATAAAGACGTAGAACATGGAACTTATATTAAGACAAGACGTAGAAAATTTAGGATTTAAAGATGATGTTGTATCTGTAAAAAACGGTTACGGTAGAAACTTTTTAATCCCTACAGGAAAAGCATCTTTGGCTACTTCTTCTGCAAGGAAAGTTTTAGCAGAAAACTTAAAACAAAGAGCTTTTAAAGAAGCTAAATTAATTGAAGACGCTAGTGCAATAGCAGAAACAATTAAAGGATATGAAATTAAGATTGCATCTAAAGTTGGTTCAGGAGACAAATTATTTGGTTCTGTAAACAACATAGATTTAGCTGCAGCATTAGCAAAAGCAGGAACAGACTTAGATAAGAAATTTATTAAAGTTGTTGGTGGTTCTGTTAAAAGATTAGGTAAATACGAAGCGGCTGTAAGATTACACAGAGCAGTAGTTGCTGATATTACTTTTGAAGTTGTTGCTGAATAAGTAACTTTACTTTAAATAATTTAGAAAAGCTCGTTAGAAATAACGAGCTTTTTTTATTTTAGTAAACAATCTATTTATAAATTAAAGTATAATTTTTTAAACATTATTTATTACCAAATGAAATACAGACAACTTACTAAAGAACAATTTGAAAGTTTGCATGAAGATTTTGCCCGTTTTTTAGCAACACAAAGTATAGATGTAAAAGAATGGAATCAAATTAAAACTGAAACACCTAAAGTAGCAGAAGAAGAAATGAATGTTTTTTCAGATGTTGTTTGGGATGATGTATTAACTAAAACTAATTATGTTGAACATTTTTCTGAAACTTCTGCTAATTTATTTAAATGTGATAAAGATGAGATTCATAGAATTGCAATTAAAATAAACTGGGACATTAATTTACTAGAGCAAAAAGGTTTTGAATGGCTTATGCAAAACCCAATGGATAATTCTGTTGAAATTTTTAAAGGAACTAAACCTTATAATAATAACGATAGAAATGCAGAAATTTTTGATTTAATAGAAAAAGGAAGTTCTATTTCTAAAGGAGAAATTTTTGAATATTTTAGTCAATTAGTTTCTTAAAAAGAACTTATTTGCACTAAAATACCATTCATCGATACTTATTTGTATCTTGTCTACACTTTATTTTATTTAGTCACATTCAAAAAATAGACCTTAGATATTAGTGTATTATTGCATAGAATAAAAGTGTAAATCTAATTATGGGAAAACAACTTAACGTACTATTAATAGAAGACAATCTAATTGAAATAATGAAAATGAAACGAACAATTTCATTATTAAAATTAGAACATAATATTACTGTCGCAAATAATGGTGAAGAAGCATTACAAATTTTAGAAGATAAAAGTAAATTTCCTGATTTAATTTTATTAGATTTAAACATGCCAAAAGTTAGCGGTATAGAGTTCTTAACAATTCTAAAAGGAAATGAAAATATTAGACACATACCTACAGTTATTTTAACAACTTCAGATAATCAAAAAGATTTAGAAGAATGTTATAAAATAGGGGTTTCTGGCTATATGTTAAAGCCTTTAAAGTATGATGATTATGTTAAGAAAATAGAAACTGTTTTATCTTATTGGAGTATAAATGAACTAAAAAAATATTAATATGAAAGGTATAGTTTTTACTGAATTTTTAGACTTAGTCGAAGAAAAATTTGGATTAGAAATGGTTGATAAAATTATTTCTCAATCTACATTAGAATCTGAAGGGGTATATACATCAATAGGAACTTATAGTTTTTCAGAAATGCTTCAATTATTACAACACTTAAGTAATAATACAGATATTTCTATAGATAATCTACTGTTAGTGTATGCAGAACACTTTTTTAGTGTAATAGAAAGAAGCTATCCTGGTTTATTAGCAACTTATAACGATCCTATAGAAATGATATCTTCAATAGAAGATCATATTCATATAGAAGTTAGAAAAATCTATCCAGATGCAGAATTACCAACTTTTATAGTTGAAGAAAAAACAGAAAACTCATTAGTATTAAATTACAAATCTAGCAGAGCAATGCATCATTTTGGTCTCGGTTTAATGAATAAAACTTTCGAACATTTTAATTCTACGGCTAGTATAGTTTTAGAAAAGCTTAAAGAAGATGGTACAGAAGTTAAATTTATTATAACCAAAAACTAATGAGCCAAGAAAAAATTGACATATTAGAAAGAAGTTTAAAAAGAGAAAAAGCTGCAAGAAAAGCAGCAGAAAAAATACTAGAAGACAAATCTAGAGATTTATATTTTTTAACAGAAGAGTTAAAGAAATCTAACACCAAGTTAGAAAACCTTTTAGACGAAAAATCTACCCAATTACAAGGTGTTTTTGAAAACATTGTAGATGCCTTTGTAATTATGAACTTAGATGGAAACATTATTAAGTTTAATGATGCAGCAAATCATCTTTTTGGATATGATATAGACAATGAGGTAGTAAACGTAAAAGATTTAGTACATAAAGAAGATATGCAATATGCAATATCTTCTTTTTTTGATTTAACTACCAAAGGTTATTTTAAAAACTATGAAGCTAGAATACATACTAAATCAAATCAAATTAAGTGGGTACATATAAATGCCAGTTTAATTTTTGATAAAAACAAAAAACCAATTGCTGCACAAGGTATTGTTAGAGATATAACAGAACAAAGAGCTTCTGATGAAAGACTAATAGAATCTGAAAACAGATTGTCTGCTCTAGTTTTAAACCTTAATAGTGGTATTATTTTAGAAGACGAAAACAGGAAAATTGTACTTTCTAATAAGAAATTTTGTGATTTATTTGATATAAATGTAGAACCACATCAATTATCTGGTATGGATTGCAAAATAGCTTCAGAACAAAACAAAGTGTTTTTTAAAGATCCTGATGCATTTGTAAAAAGAATGGATGAGATTGTTGAAAATAAATCCCCTGTCTTTGGCGATGAATTGGAGATGATTGATGGTAAAATTTTAAAAAGAAATTATACACCAATTGTTGTTTCTAAAAAGATAAAAGGTTATTTATGGACTTTTGTAGATATAACTTTAGAGAAAAATTATAGTGCAAGTCTAGAAGCTCAAAAAGAAAAATACAGTAGTATAATTGCCAACATGAATTTAGGTTTGGTTGAAGTTAATACCAAAGATGAAATTTTGATGGTAAATCAAAGTTTTACAGAAATGTCTGGTTATTCTGAAGAAGAATTAATTGGTAAAGTTGGAGGAGAAATATTTCCTATAGAAAAAGATATTGAAATATTAAAAGAAGAAAAATTAAAGCGCTCTAAAGGTGAATCTAATTCGTACGATTTAAAAATTAAAACAAAAACCGGTGAAATTAGACATTGGTTGGTTAGTGGTGCTCCTAATTATAATTTATCTGGAGAATTAGTAGGCTCTATTGGTATAAATTTAGATATAACAGAATTAAAGAAATTACAACTTCAGAAAGAAAGTATTTTAAAAGAGTTAGAAAACAGTAACAATCAATTACATGAATATGCTCATATAGTTTCTCATGATTTAAAGTCTCCTTTAAGAAGTATAGATGCACTTGTATCTTGGATTAAAGCAGATAATGAAGGTAGATTTGATGAAATGACACTACAAAATTTCGATTTAATTGAAAAAACTTTAGAAACAATGGAAAAATTAATTTCTAATGTTTTAGAGTATTCTAGTGCTGGTTCTAACACACAAGAAAAAGAAGATGTAGATTTAAATGAAACGTTAAATGATTTAAAAACCATCTTATTTATACCAGATAATATATCTGTAAACGTTTTAAAGAAATTACCAGTTGTTAAAGGTGATAAAACTAAATTTCAACAATTATTTCAAAATTTTATGAGTAATGCCATAAAATTCTGTGATAAAGAAGTTGGTCTTGTAGAGATTGATTATAAAGATAATAATACATTTCATCAGTTTTCTATAAAAGATAACGGAATTGGAATCGAGAAAAAATATCATGATAAAATATTTCAGGTTTTTCATTCATTAAACAAAAGAGAAGATTCTACAGGTATTGGTTTATCTATTGTTAGAAAAATTATTGATTTACACGAGGGTGATATTTGGTTAGAAAGTGAACCTAATAAAGGAACTACTTTTTACTTCACTATAAAAAAAGACTAAATGAAAACGGTACAACTTAAGAGAAATAATAATGCTGATTGGCAATACCTATCAGAAAAAAAAGAATTAAAAGAACCATTAGTTTTAGTTTTTGGAAGTAGATTTTTGTTAGAAGATAAAAATATATTTGAAGAAATTAGAGCTCTTTTTAAAGATGGCCATATTGTTTTTGGTTCTTCTTCTGGTGATATTTCTTCAGAATCTATAGATGATGACAGTATTACAATAACAGCTATAGAATTTGAGAAAAGCAAGTTTGTAATTAAAACAACAAACGTTTTAAATTCTAATAATACTACAATAGATAGTTTTGCTGTAGGTAAAGAACTAATAAACCAATTTAATGAAGAGGGTTTAAAACATGTTTTTGTGCTTTCTGAAGGAAGTTTTATCAACGGAAGTCAGTTAACAAAAGGTATGAATGCTGCTACAGAAGATAATTTACTTATTACTGGTGCTTTATGTGCAGATGCAGCAAGGTTTGAAAAAACAGTTTCATCTTATAATCAAAACCCTAAATCTGGCGAAATTGTAGCAATTGGTTTATATGGAGAATCTTTAGAAGTAACTTTCTCTATTAATGGAGGTTGGACACCTTTTGGACCAGAACGTGTAGTAACAAAATCTAAAGGGAATATTTTATATGAATTAGATAACTTACCTGCATTAGATTTATACAAGAAGTATTTAGGTGATAAATCTAAAGAGCTACCAAGTGCTGCTTTATTATACCCTTTAAACGTTAAGTCTGAAGAAGATAATAATTCTATTGTACGAACTATCTTAAATATAAATGAAGAAGACAATTCTATGATTTTGGCTGGTGATGTTTTTGAAAACTCAAAAGTACAGCTAATGATGACTAATGTAGATAACATTGTTAATGCTGCCGAAAAAGCTGCTGTAAATGCATTAGAATCTAGAAAAAAGAAACCAGAATTAGCAATTTTAGTTAGTTGTATTGGTAGAAAATTAGTTTTAGATCAAAGAGTAGAAGAAGAAGTAGAAGAAGTAATGGAAGTTGTAGGAGAAAATACTACAATAACTGGTTTATATTCTTACGGAGAAATTGCACCTTTTGTTGGAGAAAATAATTGCCAATTACATAACCAAACCATGACAATTACTTTAATAAGCGAATAATGAATTCTCTTCTAAAAAGACAAATAAGAAAATTTCTACCAAAGGAATTGCAATCTAACAAAGAGTTAGAGCTGTTTTTAGACGCAGTAGATAGATCTTATACTACATCTGAAGAGCAATTTATAATGCTACAAAGGGCAACAACAATAAGTTCTGAAGAACTTTTTACGGCCAATAATAAATTAAAGGAAGAATCTAAGTCTCAGAAAATAATTATAGAAAAATTAGAAAGCGTAATAGATCAATTACAATCATATAATTTATTAGATGATAGGCCAGAAGAAAACACAGATTCTTTAACATTAGTAGATTTTATAGACAATCAAACAAAAGAAATAATTAGAGTAAATCAACAAAAAGATAAACTTTTAAAAAGTTTAGAACTACAAAATCAAGAGTTAAATGATTATGCTCAAATGGTTTCTCATGATTTAAAATCGCCTTTACAAAGTATAGAAGCTTTAGCATCTTGGGTTCAAGAAGACTATAAAACTATTTTAGATGCTGCTGGTAATGAGAATTTAAAACTTATAAGAGAAAACGTTCAAAAAATGGATGCTCTTGTAAAAGGAATCTTAGAATACTCTACAATTAGAAAAATTGATGGTGAGTTTTATGAAATTGATTTGAACTTTTTGGTAGATGATATTATAAAAAAAATACCCAAACCAAATAATACAGAAATTGTATTAAATAGTAAATTACCTATTATTAAAGGTGATAAATATAGACTAGAAAGACTATTTTTTCATTTATTAGACAATGCAGTAAAGTACTCTGAAACCGAAAATTCTATTATAGAAATAGGTTTTTCTGAAGATGCTACTTATTGGAATTTCTATATTAAAGATAATGGAATAGGAATATCAGAAAAATATTTTGATAAAATTTTTGAAGCTTTTCAAAAACTAGACAACAATAATAATTCTACTGGTTTAGGGCTTTCTGTGGTTAAAAAAATTATAGATGTTTATGAAGGTAAAATAAATGTAGAATCTAAATTAAATATTGGTACTACTTTTTACTTCAGTTTAAAAAAATAAAGATGGAACAACCTAATTTAGAGTATATAAACCAACTAGCTAGAGGAGATGACTCTATAAAAAATGAACTTATTGATGTTATAAAAACAGAGTTTCCGGAAGAGAAAAAAGACTATTTTGAAAGCTTAGAAACAGGTGTGTTTAAAAAAATAGAAGAAAATGTTCATAGAATTAAACATAAAATTAGTATTTTAGGACTCGAAAAAAGTTATGAAATAGCTAATGAGTTTGAACATAATCTTCGTGAACTAAGTTTTGATAAAAAAGAAGATTTTGATAAGATTTTAACAGTAATTTCAGACTATATAGAAACAATATAAGTCTTTTATGAATTGTATTATTATTGATGATGAGAAAATGGCCAGAACCATTCTAAAAACTCTATGTAACGAAATAAAGTCTTTAAATGTTCTTGAAGATTTTCCTAGTGCAATTCAAGCAATAAAATATTTAAATGAAAATGTAGTAGATCTAATTTTCTTAGATATACACATGCCAGATTTTAATGGTTTAGACTTTATTAGAAGTCTTAAAAATCCACCAAAAATAATTTTAACAACATCAGATCCTAAATTTGCAATAGAAGCTTTTGAATATGATTTTATTGTAGATTACTTATTAAAACCATTAGAATTATCTCGTTTTAAAAAAGCAATAGATAAAGCAAATGCAAAGCAATTAACAGCTGTTTCTAATGAAGATGTAGCTAAGAGTACTTCTAAAGATATTGATAATGACTTTTATGTAAATATAGACAGACGTTTAATTAAAATAGATTTACCAAGTATATATTTAATAGAAGCAAAAGGAGATTATATTAAAATTAAAACGGATACTAAAGATTACGTTGTACATTCTACTTTAAAAAAGATTGAAGAAAAACTACCAGATTCTTTATTTTTAAAAATTCACAGATCTTATATTATAAATATTAAAAAGATAATAGATATAGAAGATAATAGTGTCTTAATAAAGAAAGATGTAATTCCTGTTAGTCGTTCTAAAAGACCAGAATTAATGAAAAGATTAGACTTACTTTAGTACTTGGTCTTTACTAAAACTACCTTTCGTCTACAGTAAAATTCTAAAAGACGAACATTTAAAAAATTAAAATAATAGCAAACTATTTTTGTGATGTAATTAATTTATATCATGAAAATATTATTATTTGTTTTAATTATTTTTATAATAATTCCTGTCAATGGTTCTGAGCTGAATTCAGATACTAAACAAATAGATAATTCTATTTCTATACAAAACTATTTGCCCAAAAAAGGAATGTTTAAAACTGAAACAGCTAATGTTTCTAATCTTACATATTTATTAGGGATAACTAATGTTAAAGAAATATTTTCTGTAGATTATTATCAAGGAGAAAAAAGAGTTTCAGCTGTATTAGCTACAACAACAGAAGGAACAATTTATGACCATTCTAAGTTTATTTGTGACAGACTAAGTAATTCTAGTTTAGAAGATGTTACAATAGTAGAAACTAGAAGTCATCAAATAATAAGCTCTAAAATTAAAAGAGCAACTGGTGAGATAGAATATAGTCTAAGTTTTTCAATTAAAACTGGTGGTAAAGAAAACGAATTATTTAGTTTTTGGAATATAGATCAATATCCAGCAGGTAATTATCAGAATTTTCAAATTTGGGGAAGTTCATTCTCTCAAGTATTTTCTATCGCTAATTTTATCATAGACAAACATGCAAGTACAAATGGATTAATCAGTAATAAAAAGGAAAATATATTACCTAATGTATTTGTTAAATCGGGTTCATACTCTAACGGAGTTTTAAAACTTAACATTATAAATAAAACGAAGGAAACTTCTATTATATTCAACGGAAACATTGCTAAAACAGAAGTTTCAGAACATAGTAATGTATCTAATACCTTCTCTTTATCTGGTAATTATAATGAAGTTTTACAAATAGAAACTGGTGTTTTATTTGATATTGGCTTCTCTTTACAAACTAATAATTCTACACAAAAAGATGCATTATATTTAGCAGATGGACCTTGGGGTTTAGATTATCTAAAAGAATTTGCAACAGTAAGTAGTTTTAATATAGAAGTTGAAGAAGTAAATTTTTCAGATGAGATTTATGAAGTAGATAGAAATGCAAATGCTTCTGGTGAAGTAAAAGGTAATATAAACTTATTTAGACACCTTTTACCAAGAGATGAAACTCTAAATGTAGAAGAATATAGTTTTGTTAATTTCTCTTTAATAAACGATAAAGCAGTAGAAATTGTAATAATGCAAGAAGATGATAGAATTTGGGAAGATAGATTGCGTGTTACAATTCCTGCAAATTCAAAATTAAGAGAATTTAATATATCTTTTAGTGATTTTAAAGACGCAAAAGGAAACAGTGCTGATATTACAAATATAAAAACGATTGTATTTTCAGTAATTGGAGACTATGTAAATTATGTACCATTTAATATTGGTATAAATGGTTTGTCTTTTAGCTCACAAAGCGTTTTATCTACAGATAGTTTTTCAACTTTAAGAGAAGTAAAAGTTGTTAATTATCCAAACCCATTTTCAAGAAGTACAACAATAAAACTACCATCAAATTCAGAATTCATTTTAATTAGAGTTTTCGATTCTTTAGGTAGAGTAGTAGATTATAAAAAAATAAATACAGATAACTTAAATAGTAAAGTGGTGTATAACGCACCAAATTTAAAAACAGGAATCTATAAATACATATTAATGGATGATAGAAACAAATCACATTCTGGTACTTTTATCGTCCAATAGTTCCCCAATTTTCAAAAAGGAATGTGTGTAAGGCAAAAGTTAATTCTTTTGCCTTTATTTTTTGAATAAAGGTTTTCTAAGAATAATCCATTTAAATCTTATGCCAAATTCTGTATAGGTAAAACCAGTAGAACCAGCTGTAGCAACTGCAGATGCAATATTACTTTGTAAACCATAAATATTAATTAAAGCACGCTCAGAAAATTTATATCCTAATTTACCTTGTACTCTGTAAGTACTTAATCCATCATCGTTTTCTATATATTGTAAACCTGTTGCAGCAGTTGCTGCATAAAACCACTCTTTATTTTTAGCAGCTGCTTCATCTTTTATTAAATTTATAAAAACTTCTACAGCATTAAATTTACTAGGACTAAAATAGTTATCTCTTTTTTCTTTAAAAGAAATGTTTTGATAATTAATACCAGCTTTAACAGATGGTTTTGAAAAGATATTGTAATAAAGAGAGGTAAATAATAAGTTTCTTGCATTTTCATCACTTTGCCAAGTGTAATAATATTGTGTAAACCAACCTAGATTAAAGTTGGTGTTTAAACTGTAATTTGCAATAAGATTATTCTGTACTATTTCATCATTTAATAATGCAGCATTAAAGTTTTGGATATCTCTTTTGTAGCCAATTTCTAAATTTTGTAATTTAAAAGGTTTTATGTTTAGAGAAATATCTGTTAATAATTGTGTATAATTGGTTTCATCTGAACTTGAAGAAGTAACACCAAAACTTCCTTTTAAAGTTAAGTTATTTAATAATTGATATGAAGCACCTAATAATAAATTATTTGTAGTTGCTTCTATATTAGTTACTGGGTTAGCTGTAGTTCTATAATTATAATTTGCTAAAACTTTAAATTTTGTTGTAAACGGAATTTCAGTTTTAAAATCAAATGCATTTGCTTCATTATTACCATTATCATAAGAATAAGAATATTTTGTCTCTAAAAAAGGTGTAAAACTTATATCTAATTGCTTTATAAAATTAGTTGCATCTTTTTGGTTTTCATAAAAATTTAAAGTGTTTTCTGCACTTTCATAAGCTTTATTAAAATAACCCGATGCTTTTAGTGTATTAGCTTTACCAAGGTTACCATCAAAAGAAGCGCTGTCTTTTTTTAATATTAAATCATAATCTTTTAAACTCTTTTTAAAATCGCTCTTATATATATTTAAAGTAGCTCTTAAAGAAAGCATCCAATTTTCTGGGTTCTTATTATCTTTTAAAAGTTTATCAATTCCAATTTCTGCATCAGCATATTTTTTATTCCAAATTAAAGCTTGAATATTTCTTTCTATTGTTTGGTTTTTTAATGTTTTGGAAGTATTACTGTTTATACTTTCTGCTGCTTTATTACTAATTTTTAAAGCTGTTTTATCATCGCCATCTAAATGATATGATAAAGAAATTCCGTTTAAAGCAGTTAATTCATTACCTGTAATTTTTCCAATAATTTCATACGTACTTTTTGCTTTTTCTGTTTGGTTAGAAATTAAATATAGGTTAGCAAGGTTTAATAAAGTTTCTTTATCATTCTCAAAAGATTTAAAATTTTCCTTTAAAATAACTTCAGCTTCATCATATTCTTGATTTGACACTTTTTTATTAGCCAAACCTAATCTCATATATTTTTTTGAAACTAATGCATTAGGATTTCCTGGTAATACAGCCAAAGCTTTATCTACATTTAGTAAGGCATCTTCAAATTCTTTTAAATTAGACAACGTATTTGCATATCCTAATAATGCTGCAAAACTTTTGTCATTTTCTTTTAAAAGTGTTTGATAATAAACCTTTGCATCTGGGTAATTTTTACTCCATAATAAAGATTCTGCATAATTAAGTTTAACTTCAAAATCTGAAGGATAATCTGCTAATAAATTAGTAAAAAGAGTTACTGCTTCTGTAGCTTTTCCATTTAAACCTATTGCTCTTCCGTAGCAAAGTCTTGCAGTTTTATTTGTTGGATATTCTTTTAAAATATCTTTAAAAAAAACTTCTGCTTGCTGGTATTTACCTGTTTCTAAGTAAGTAAAACCTTCTTTCATGTTTTGGCCTAGACAGTTTAGGCTAAAAAAAAGCAGTAAAAAAATAGAATAGACTAATTTCATAGTAGTAGTTTTATTGTAAATGCAAGTTAAGCATTAGAATTTTATCTTTTAACTATATAAAGGTGTTTTTCATCGACAAAACTTAATCTTTTTATAGAATCTGCTAGATATTTGTAACAGATCAATTAAAAAATCAATAATTATGTCTTTACAAATTTCAGAAAAAAACGAAATGTTCTATCTTAACGGAAAAATTAATTTGAATACAACTTCATTTTTAATTTCATACTTTAGTTTAGTAGAAAAAGAAACAATAGTTATTAATATTGATGAAGTAAAACAAATAGATAAAATTGGCTTAAATGCGATATTACTATTGTTAAAAAATGCTAAGAATAATAATAAGTTATTTTCTATTGTTGGTTATGGTTGTAAAGAAATTTACGATTATTTTGATCAAATAAAAGTAGCTTAATAAAAAGATAAAATAGTTATGCAAGCAATTATAAGATTTGTAAAAAAGGGGATTAAACCAGAGCAGTTATTTATGTTAAGTGTTCTTCTTGTAAACGGAGGTAACTATTTATATAATTTGGTTTTAGGACGGGTTTTAGGGCCAGAGAAGTTTGCTGATGCTGCAATATTAATTACCTTTTTACTTGTTTTATCTTTTGTTGCTATGACTTTTCAGTTAGTAACTGCAAAATTCTCTGTTATTTTTGAAGATTCTATATTTAGTGGTTTTATAGCTAAAATATACAAGAATTCTCTTTTTACAGGAGTGTTTTTAGGGATACTTATTATTCTGTTTTCTTCACAATTACAAGATTTTTTTAAGACAACTTCTTCTTCTATGTTTGTTATTTTCGGTTTCGGAGTTCCTTTTTATTTTTTAATGAGTGTAAATAGAGGCGTTTTTCAAGGAAAACAAGAATTAAAATCGTTGTCTATAACATATCAATCAGAAATGATTAGTCGTTTATTGTTAACTTTCTTATTACTTTATCTTTTAGACATAGATTCTTCTTTAATTATTGCAATTGGTATTTTTTGCTCTTTTGTATTTGGCTTAATACCTTTTAGGGTCAGTAAAGTTTCAATTTTTAAAACTTTTGTATTAGACACAGCAAATAAAAAATTGGTTAAGAATTTCTTTATAATTACCGCTTTTTATGAATTAACACAAATTATAATAAATAATAGCGATATACTTTTAGTTAAGCACTATTTTGAGTCTTACGAAGCTGGTTTATATGCTTCTTTAGCTTTAATTGGGCGTGTTGTGTATTTTATTGCTTGGATGTTTGTAATGTTATTATTACCAACTGTTGTTCAACTAAAAAAAGATGGCAAACCTACTTTACCAATTTTATTAAAGTATGTTGGTTATATAGCTTTTATTGCCATTACAATAGTTGCTAGTTGTTTTTTCTTTCCAACAGAAATTATTAAAATTTTATTTGGAAGTGAATATTTGTCTATTTCTCCATTACTATGGAAATATGCTTCTGCAACTGGAATTTTTGCCATCTCAAATATATTTGCATATTATTATTTATCTTTAGACAAATACGTGCCTGTTGTATTATCTGGTATTTTTGGAATGTTACAAATAGTTTTAGTAATACTTTTTCATGATACTTTAGAACAGGTAGTTCATGTACAAATTATAGCAATGGTTTTACTTTTAATAGTACAACTTAGTTTCTTCTTTTTTAAAGATTCTAAAACAGCTAAGGTTATAAAAGAAACAAATAAATAGTAATATCTAAACCTATTTTCCAATCGTCTATATATAATTGCATTTGAACTTTTTCTAATAAAAAAATAAAGTTAAAATAAGAAATTTGTATCATAAATAAAAAAACAAACTATGAAACTAGCCATTGTAACTGCTTATCCACCAAGTAAAGTAACTTTAAACGAGTATGCATATCATCTTGTTAAAAGTTTTAGATTAAAAGAAGAAATTACAGAATTAATTCTTTTAACAGATGAAACTAAAGGAGCAAAAGATATTCAGTTTGAACAAGATGGTTGTAAGATTACAATTAAAGAATGTTGGAAATTTAATAGTTATTCTAATACTAGAGGTGTAGTTAAAGCTATTAACCAAACAAAACCAGATGCAATTTTATTTAACTTACAATTTATGAAGTTTGGCGACAAAAAAGTGGTTGCTGCTTTAGGTTTAAGCTTACCTTTAATTTGTAAAATGAAAGGAATACCTACTATTGTTTTATTACATAATATACTAGAACAAGTAGATTTAGAAAGTGCTGGTTTTACGTCTAATAAATTGGCTCAAAATATCTATAATTTTATTGGTACTAGTTTAACTAAACTAATTTTAAAAGCAGACTTGGTTGCTGTAACAATGGACAAATATGTAACTACTCTTGTAGATAAGTATAAAGTAGACAATGTTAAAATAATTCCTCATGGAACTTTTGAAATTCCTGACAATCCTTCTCAAGATTTACCTGAAGGTCCTTTAAAAATTATGACTTTTGGTAAATTTGGAACTTACAAAAAAGTAGAAGGAATGATTGAAGCTGTAGAAATTGTAAGAAAAGAAACAGGTTTAGATTTAGAAATTGTAATTGCAGGTACAGACAACCCAAATGTGCCTGGTTATTTAGCAAATGCAAAAGAAACTTATAAAAATGTACCACAACTTACATTTACAGGTTATGTAGAAGAAGTAGAAGTAGAACCACTATTTACAGAAAGTGCTGTAGTAGTTTTTCCTTATACATCTACAACAGGTAGTTCTGGTGTTTTACACCAAGCAGGAAGTTATGGTAGGGCAGTAGTAATGCCAAACTTAGGTGATTTAGCAACATTAATTGAAGATGAAGGTTACAGAGGTGAGTTTTTTGAACCAGAAAGTGTAACTAGTTTAGCAAATGCTATTAAGGCAATTGTAACTAATGATGCTTATAGAATTGAGTTAGGTGAAGCAAATTATAAAGCTGCAACTGCTTTTCCTATGGAAAGGATTACTAATATTTATATGGAAGAGTTTCATAAAATTATAGATAAAAAGAAATAATTACTCTTTAGAAATATATTTAAATGATAATTTTTTCTTTCCTGTATTAGAAATAAAACCAAATTTTTTCTGAGGATTTGTTCTCCAAGGAAGTCTACCTAAAACCTCTTTAGGAATGTTATCAAAATCATACAAAGTCCATGACATAAAAGGAATAGAATTTTTTGTCAGGACTTTTTGTATTTCTTTATAATAATTAGCTTGTTCTTCTTCAGAACTTACAAAAGGTCTCCACAAACCTCCATAAGAAGAAACACCAAACTCTTGTAAAATTATTGGTTTGTCGTCTTTTATGTTTTTTTCTAAAGTAAGATATTCGCTTTCAAACTTATCTAAATCTTCATAATAATGAAAAGAAACAACATCTACTTTATCTTGTAAAATAGTAGCACTTTTGGTATTAGACCAACCAATTGTTACAGGGTGATTTTTGTCTATAGATTTTATTAAAACAATCATGTAATCTAACCAAGCTATTACATTTTCTTTTCCTCTAGAATCAAAGTCTAAATTAGGTTCATTTTTAATATCCCAAGCTAAAATAGCTTTATGGTTTTTAAATTTCTCTACAATAATTTCTGCATGTCTATGATTTAAAGTCCAATCTAAAATTTCATAATTACCATAAAAATCAAACAAAGTAATTACAACTTTTAAGTTTATTTTTTCAGCAACATCAAGTACTTGTTTAAGCTTCTCTAGTTTTTCTTGATTTACGTCTGCTTTTCCAAAATCTTCATAAGGCACAAAAATTCTAATAGTATTTAGACCTGCATCTTTAATAATTTTAAAATCATTGTTTATAATATCAATATCAAAATCATCACCATACATATTCCAAGGAGTTGCTTGTGGATAGTAATTTATTCCTTTAATATCTGTATTAGCAATTGAAGTTTCTTTTAGGTTATCTTTAAATACTTCTGAAGTTTCCTTGACAAGATGTCTAATTCTCCAAAAACCATCTTCTAAAAGCAATACAGCCCTGTAATTAGATACTTCAGATACTTCAGAAATCATTTTTCCCTCTTTTAGAATCATTTTATATTCTAAGACATTATTATCTTTTAAAACAATTAATTGGCCATCTTCACTAAAAAATTCTATATCTAAATTGTGTAAAAGAGTAGTAGCGTCTATTGTTATTTTATTTAATTTATTATGTTTTAAAATACTATAGATGTTTTTTCTAGCATTTTTAGTGTAATAATCTTCTATACCAACTTGTGTATTGGTTTTATATGCAATATGTTTAACGTACCAAGCATCTAAATAATCGTTTTCTATTGCATTAATTTTTTGCTGACTAATAGTTCTGCCTTCATTTCCATCTAAAGTCCAATTTACTTTTGGTAAATATTGTTCTACCTTTTTTACTTCAGTATGCAACATTTTACTTCTGTCTGCACCAGTATTTAAAAAACTATATAATGAGCTAATTAAAAAAAGAAGAATAGCTATTATTAAAACATAGGTAAGCATTAAAACACCTCTAATAATTTGCTTATTAGTTTTTACCATAATTTTACCGCTTTATATTCTTGTTTAATTCCTGCAGTTTCAATAATCATTCTATAAGAATTATTTTGATAAATATTTGGATTTAAATAAAACTCAGCAAAACCATTATTAGATTCTTTGAATATATTATTTACAAGTATTTCATCTTCATAGATAGATAATTTAATAGATAAACCATCTGGAATTATTTGATTCATAAAACTTTTTAATGGACCAACCGTTATTGTTCTAGAATCTTTAGAAAAAGCAACAGTGTAATTTTCTATTATTTTTTTATAGTTAATTTCTAAAATATCACTTTCAGAAATACCAATAAAATAGGCTTTCACTTTCCATTTTTCTTCAAAATCTGGATGAATAATTTTTGCTTTCGCAATACCATTAACAGTTGTTCCGCTAGTTTTTAAAACACCACCACTTTTATTTGTTATAAAGAATTCTACAAAACTACCATCGCTAACAATATTTTTGTATTGGTCTGTTATTACAGAAGTATAAAACGTTGTTATTTGGTTTCCATCTGCATAATCATGGTTTCTACTTGCAAAAAGTTTAAAATTTGTTGCAATAGCAGGCATTACATTTACGTCAAATTCTTTCGAGTTTAATCCAAAAGATTCAGAAGAAATAATAATTCTTCCGCTTTTTAAAGGTGAATAAATGTTCTTATAACCAATTAATTTATCTGTAGAAATTGGTTCTTTTTTTTCAGATTTTAAAAATTGATGCTTTACAATAACTTTACTGTTATCTCTAATAGGATTATCTAAACTATCTGTAGGAATTACAACTAACATTGTATAATCTACAGTACCTGCATCTATACTTGGTGGGCCTAAATAGGTTTCTATAGTTGTAGGTTCTACTATAGATTTAATTTTAATATTACCCGATATTTCGCTCTCTAAATTTAAAGTTTTCCAAGAAATAGTTCCTCTTTTTTTAGATATAAACTTCGGAATTTCAAAAGCAATTTTATTTTCTGAAACAATAGAATTTAGAACAACAGCACCATAACTATTAGAGCAATATAATTGAAAATTGGTTTCTTTTTCTGCATTAAATTCTAATATAACTTTATCGTTAGCAACAAACTCTTTTTTAATAGTTAATAGACTAACAGAAGATTTAATACTTGTTTCTTGTGCTTTTACAGAAACAAATATTGTAAAGAAAAATAAGAGAAAAAATAGTTGTTTTAATTTCATTATTTAGGATTACCAATATAATTATTTAATTCTATTTTTACATAACCAAATACAGGATGATTAACTTTTTGTAATTCTGCAATTGTATGGTTTGCTTTTCTACTAGGAATTATTTTAGCAGCAATGTCTTTATTTGGCAAACCGTTTACAAAACAAAAACTCATGTCGTTATTTATTGTTTTTAATATTGGGTTTTCTGGATATTTATATTGAAAACGTAATTTTCTTTCTTGCCTAATTCCTTCTTTTAAAAATAAATTATCTACCCAAATCATTTCTTTTTCTTTATTGTAAAAAGTAATAATTAATTGAGGAACCGTTATTTCTTGAATTCCGCTATTAAATAAAGTACCATTTATAAATTTAGAATCTACATTTACATCACTTAAAACAATATCTTTAAATAAATCTGAATTTGAAACATTTCCTGCAGCTTGCAAATTAAATTTTGTAGGTTGTTCACTTAACTCTATGGGTGTAAACTCATCTGGATTAAATGTTTTTGGAATAGAATCTTTAGTTTTTGCCCAAGCTATTCCTTCAAAATTAATTCTAAAAGCACTAATTTCTTTAGGCATTAATTTATGTTTAATAATGTGTTTAGCATTGTATGTTGCTAATTCCTTATTATCATCATTATAAAGAGTTCCTTTTAAAACAACATCTGCAGGTACATTATCTATATTTTGAACTTCACCTATTATTGCATAACGTTTGTTATATTTAATTAATTTGGCAGAAACTATTTCTAAAACTGGTTGTTTTAAAACATCTTCATGGTGTGTTTGTTCGGTTGTTATTCTTCTTCTTCCTTGGTTAAAATAACTTGTTCCGTTTTTAGAATATAATTGGTCTGGTGGCAGATCTATAGATTTTCTTTCTGGTTTTAAAAACCATTTACCATTTCTTTTAACAGCTATTTTATAATCTGTTTTCGCTAGTTTTTCTAAAGGAGTAATCCATTTAGTTTCTACTTTAAGAGTAGCTAAACTATCTGTTTGTTTTATTATTTCTGTAGTTATGGCGTCTAATTTTGCATAAGAACTAAGTAAACCATCGGTTACAGAAATTTCTAACAAATATTGTGCACGACTTACATCGCTTTTTGGATCTATGTATGAATAACTCTTATTTAATTCTTTAAAATCTAAAGCATCAAAATATGCTTTAACAACATTTTCTGGAGACCTTTGTGTATCATTTTTAATGTAAAACATATAAGAAGCATACATAATAGTAATAATTAAAATTACTGCCCAAATATGAAATGCTTTTAAAACAATTCTAGAAAATTTAGAATAATCATTCTGAAATTTAAAATACGCTGGTTTTGGTTTTATTCTGGTTTTTAAACTATTTACAAATAAAGATTGAATGTTTAAAATGAAAGCAATAAGAACAGTTAAAAAAGGAATTATTCCCCATATAATTTTAACCCAAGCAGGTACATCTTCCTTTGGTAAAATTGAAGAAACAGGAGGAACGTTTAGTTTTTCCCAAACCATAATTCCGTTTTCTAATTGAGACAAACGCTGCCAACCACAGAAAAATAATACAGGATCGTAAAACTTATCATTAGAAAAAATATACTTTAAGTTGTATTTTTCTGGTGTTGTTAAAAATTGTTGAAGTGAACCAATACCTGCAACACCTTTAAATTTAGAATTTTCTAAACGTTCTATTGGTCTTGTTGTTAATTCTGGTAAACGTCTTGCAGAATGATAATTACCATCTACACTCATGGCGTTAGTTTGGGCAGCTAACCATGCCATTTGATCTCCAAATCCTAAAGTTAAATACCTCCATTGGTCATGAGAATCTTGACTTAGAAAATTAACAATTGGTAGCATTTTTATTTTCTGAGGTTGAGAGGGTCTAAAATAACCTAAACTCATTGTAAAAATTACCATAGAAACATAAAAAGCGGCCAACAAACCACCCAGTAATCTATGATAAACAGCACCAAATCTTTCTTGAATTAAAACTTTTAAATCTCCTTCTACAAATCTATAAATAAATTCGCCAAAGATTGGTATAGACATTATAGAAGCCCAAAGAGTAAACCTATCTAAAGTTAAAATATTAAAAGCGTTTTCTCCTAAAATTATTTTAGGAATTGGGGTAGTACCACCTGTTCCTAAAATTACTAACATTGTAAAAGAGAGTCCAAAAAACAAATATCTTTTGCTAAAATATCTGTAGAAAATATATGGTAAAACAAATAATAAAATTCCCCAAGGAATTGTAAAAAACACCAACCCAGAAGATGTTACTTCTATAAAACTATCTCTAGAACCATGTGGAATTGGAACTTGCGTAATAGGATTTAATTTAGAATTCATCCAATAAGGAAAAATGCAAAATATAATAAGGAATAGCGAAGAAAAACCAAACATTAAGTTTCGTTTTAATTGCTTAAAAAAAGTTTTTAAAAATAATGAAAACGTAACTTCTTTGTAAGAATTTACTTGTTCTCTAGCAACATCCATTATTACAGTTCCTATTAAAGGAAAAATAAAAAATAGCATTCCAAATATTGGTGTAACATGATGAGATGTAACTGTAACAGCAATTAAAGAAAGAGAAGTAAAGAAGAATTTATACTTACCCGTTTTAAGCCATAAATAAATTTCTGGTAAAGCGTGCATTAAAATGGAGACTCCAATTATGCTGGGTAATTGACCGAAAATATGTAATGTTTCTACAAAAGAAGATGAAAATACAGCTAAAATGGCAGCATAACCAGCAACAGTTCTATTAGAAGTTATAAGTAAAGAATATCTATAAGCACCTGTAACAAAAAGAATTATTGCAATTATACCAACTGTAAAAAGACCAAATTTTAATCCGCCAATTAAAGATAATGCACCAATTGTTTGATGAACAAGTGGAGGATAACTTTGTACAGTAAAACCGGTATACCATTTATAATTCCAAGGTTCGAACCAACTATTTGCATAATGATCTGCGAAGAACAAGTGTATTAAAGCATCATAAGTTGTTTCTAAAGTAAAGAAAATTGTAGAACCATGAAATACTAGTGCTAGTAGTATTGCTGTTATAAGGTATTTATTAGATTTTTCTTTCATTTATAAAGTAATCACATAGGATATTGTAAATATAAAAAATTTTTAAGGTTAGTTTATTTTTATTTAACTTTACTAACCAACCATTCGTCTATGGTTAAATGCATTTTGAACAAGAACAAATAATTAAACACTAAAACAAAATTACTTTTGTACAAGTAAAATTGTTTTTACAAAAAAGAAACTATGAAAATATTAGCTATTGATGATCAAAAGTTAGTTTTAATTCCTTTAGCAAGCAAGTTAAAAGAAATGGGCTACGATGTAGTTACAGAAACTGATGGTATTAAGGGAATTGAATTGTATAACTCTTTTCAACCAGATTTAGTAATTGTAGATATTAATATGCCAACAATTTCTGGTTTAGAGGTTGTAAAACACGTAAGAAATTCAGACAAGCCAGAAACACCAATTATGATTTTATCTGGTAACACAGATGACGAAATGATTACCAAGGGTTTTGAGTTAGGTGTAAATGATTATATGAAAAAGCCTTTAAGCTTAACAGAAGTTTGTTTAAGAACCAAAAGATTAATTGGTGCACCAGAAAACAATACTTCAAAAACAGAGTACAACAATACTATTATTCAGCAAAGATGTGTAGGTGTTGTAATACCTTGTTATAACGAAGAAGAAAGATTGTTTAGTAAAGAATTTACAGATTATATAGATAAAAATTCTGGTTATCACTTATGTTTTGTTAATGATGGTAGTAAAGATAAAACATTAGAAGTTTTACATCAACTAAGAAAAGGAAGAGAAGACTTTATTACTGTATACGATTGTGAAAAAAACGGAGGTAAAGCAGAAGCCGTAAGACAAGGAATGTTACATATGGCTAAGCATGCAGATTTAGATTATATAGGTTTTCTAGATGCAGATTTATCTACAGATTTATCAGATTTTGATGATTTAGTTTCTACCATAGAAAACTCTAATTACAAAATTGTTAGTGGCTCTAGAATTAGTAGAATGGGAGCAAATATTACTAAAGAATCTGCAAGAAAAGTAATTAGCTTATCTATAAACTATGTTATAAGAAAAATCTTAAAAATGGACTTTAAAGACACGCAATGTGGTGCTAAAATATTTCACAAAGATGTTATTGATATTTCTTTTGGTGAAAAATTTGTTACACAATGGATTTTTGATGTAGAAATTTTTAGAAGAATAACATTACATTTTGGTTTAGAAAAAGCCAAACAAATTCTTTGTGAACAACCTCTAAAAAGATGGATTCATGCAGATGGTTCTAAATTATCAATGAAAGATTCTGTTAAAATTATTGGTCAATTGGGGCAAATTGCATGGCATTATAGAGGTGTAAAGAAAGAATAATTATTTAAAACACAAAACTATTTTAATAAAATGAGAAAAGGAATTATTATAATTTTTGGAAAGAATGACGTTGTTAATTCAAATAACTTATTTCTTAAATCCTTTTTTAATAAGCACATTAAAATATGTTTAATTAATAATGGTAATAATGATGAGATTCTAGAATTCTTAAATGAATTGAAATATTCTTCTAAGTGTGATATTTCAATTTTAAATTTAAAAAAAGAGAAAACACCAATGTCTGCAGTTAAAGCAGGAGTAAGGTTTTTATCTACTTCAGAAAACTTTAATTTAATTGTATATACCAAAAAAAAGAATATTTTTACAGAGAATATAATTCGTAAAATAGTAGAAATTTCTAAGACAGATTTAATGAAGAAAAAAGATGAAAGAATCTTATTAAGAAAAGTATATTCAGTTTCAGAAATCATTAATTCTTAAAGTTATAAAATGGCTAAAATTTATAAAATAGAAGGAAAAGTTCAAAATTATGATTGGGGAGGTAAAAATTTTATTCCAAATTTAATTTCTGAAACAAAAAAGGAAGATACAGCTTATGCAGAATATTGGTTAGGTGCCCATTTAAAAGCGCCTTCAATAATAAAAACTGCGAATGAAAACATTACTTTAGATCGTTTTATTAATGAAGACATTACTAACGTTTTAGGAGATACTGTTGCAAATACTTTTGGTAAACTACCATATTTGTTTAAGGTTTTAGATGTAGATAAAATGTTATCTATACAAGTACACCCAACAATAGAAGTTGCAAAAAAAGGATATAAGAAGGAAAATGAATTAGGAATTCCTTTGACAGCTAAAAATAGAAATTTTAAAGATGAAAACCATAAACCAGAAGTTATGGTTGCTTTAACTGATTTTTGGTTGTTGCATGGTTTTTTAGAAAGAAATAAATTAATAAAAAACTTAAAAGAAACTGAAGAATTAAATTTTTTACTTCACACCTTTGAAAAAGAAGGGTATTATTCACTTTATAAAAAAGTGATGGAGTTTTCTCAAGAAGAAGTCAATAGAATACTTAGTCCTTTAGTTCATAAAATATTATTTAATTTTTCTGAAGATAAATTTAAAAAATCTTCTCCAGAATATTGGATTGCTAAAGCAACAAAAGACAAAGATTCTAAAGATTTAGATAGAGGTATTTTTTCAATCTACTTTTTTAATATATTAAATCTTTCAAAAGGTGAAGCTATTTTTCAAGATGCAGGTTTACCACATGCATATTTAGAGGGTGTAAATATTGAATTGATGGCCAATTCAGATAATGTTTTAAGAGGAGGATTAACAAGCAAACACATTGATGTTGAAGAACTTTTAAAGAATACAAAATTTGAAGAAACTATACCCAATATTTTATATGGTGATAAAAATGAAACAAACGGAGAAGTAATTTATAAAACTAAAGCCAAAGATTTTGAACTTAGTAAAATTGAATTATCAACTTTAGAGCAATATAAATCAACTTCTAATTCTGTCGAAATATTAATTGTTTTAAAAGGTTCTGCTAATGTTTCAGAAAAAGAAAACACTTTAGAATTAACTAAAGGACAGTGTGTACTTATAAAAGCCAATACTAATTATGCAATTACAACAAATTCTGAGGTAGAAATTTATAAAGCTTCAGTACCTAAATAATTGTAGTTATTCTTGTAATATTTTTAATAATTTATCTGTTCCAGAGCTTGCAACATCTTTTATAATAGTTAAATTGTTAAAACTCTGCTTAGAAACAGATGGGTTAGGGTCTATAAAATAAATTGGTACGTTTGGTTTTATATAATTAACCAAACTAGCTGCAGGGTAAACTTGCATAGAAGTGCCAATAATTACCAAAATATCTGCCGTTTCTGTTATTTCAATAGCTTTATCTAACATAGGTACCATTTCTCCAAACCAAACTATATGTGGTCTTAATTGGCTTTTTCTAGCACATAAATCTCCTAAAACCAAATCTTTTTTCCATTCTAAAACAAGGTTTTCATCTACAGAACTTCTAACTTTTAAAAGTTCTCCGTGTAAATGAATAACCTTAGAGCTACCAGCTCTTTCATGTAAATCATCTACATTTTGAGTAATAATTTCAACATTAAAATCTTTTTCTAATTCCACTAAATTAAAATGAGCTTTATTAGAAGTAACTTCTAACAACTGTTTTCTTCTTTGATTGTAAAACTCCAAAACTAATTCTGGGTCTTTAGCGTAACCTTCTGGTGTAGCAACTTCCATAACATTATGTCCTTCCCACAAACCATTAGCATCTCTAAAGGTTTTTATACCACTTTCTGCAGAAATTCCTGCACCTGATAAAACAATTAGTTTTTTTCTCATAAGTAAAAATAATAATTTTTAAGTTTGTATTTATGATTGATGAAAAACTATTAACATATTTTGAGGGCTTTTTAACCGAAAAAAGGAAAGATCTTTTTAAAAAGGTTTTAGAACAAAGAACACGTCATTTTACAGTTGTTTTAGAAGACATTTTTCAACCTCATAATGCAAGTGCTGTTGTTAGAACTTGTGATATTTTTGGTGTACAAGATGTACATGCAATAGAAAATAAATATAATAATAAAGTTTCTAGACATGTAGCTAAAGGTTCTCAGAAGTGGTTAAACCAATACAGGTATAGAAAAGATGGTGATAATACAAAAACTTGTTTAGATAGTTTAAAAGAACAAGGATATCAAATAATAGCAACTACACCACACAACGATTCTTGTTTATTACAAGATTTTGATATTACAAAAAAATCTGCTTTTGTCTTTGGAGTAGAGGCAGAAGGAGTTTCTGATTATGTGATGGAAAATGCTGATGGATTTTTAAAAATACCAATGGTAGGTTTTACAGAGAGTTTAAATATCTCTGTTGCAGCAGCAATTGTATTACAAGATGTTACAACTAAACTTAGAAATTCTAATATAGATTGGAAGTTATCTGATGAAGAAAAAGAAACCTTATATTATAATTGGGTAAAGAAAACAATTAAAAATGTAGATAAAATTGAAGAGCATTATCATCAAAAAATAAAATAATAAATGTTCAGTTAACTTTTCAATAATAAAGAAATCAACGAAACTAAAAAGGCTTCTAAAAATTATTTTTAGAAGCCTTTTTGTATATTAAGTATAATATTGTTATTCTACTATAACTTTTTCGATAGTGGCAGAAGTATCGCAACGCTTAACTAATAAACTTACGTTTTTTAGCTCTTTACTTCCTGTAATAAAATATTCTGCACAAGGTTGTTGTCTTGGTTTTCCTTTTCCAAAATCTACATCACCAGAATTTAAAATAGTAGATATTTTTAAGGTATCTATACTGTATTTTAACATTGCAGTTTGGGCATCTTCAGAAAAGTAACGTTTTTTAATTCTAATAGTTTTTAAAGTTCTTGCATCCATACCATAATCAAAAGTTGCATTTTTCTTTTGCCAAAAAAAATATACCCCTATAGAACCTAGAGTTAAACCTACTAAATAATAAAAAATTCTCTTTACTAACATGCTTTAATTTTAAAGTGCAAATTTAGTTTTTTTTGAAATGGTTTTTATGAATAGAATGCTTTTATTTCAAAGAATTTAAAACGATTTTAATTATCTATAAGATTAACAAATTAATATCTCTAAACGGCAAATCAAACCAATCTGCAACAGTTTTATTTGTTAGAATTCCATGATAAAAATACATACCATTTCTTAAGCTTTTATCAAATCTAGCAGTGTTTTCAAAACCACCTTCTTCAGCAATATTTAACAAATAAGGCGTAAAAATATTACTAATAGAAACAGAAGCTGTTCTTGCATAACGAGCAGGTATATTTGGTACACAGTAGTGTATAACACCATGTTTTACAAATGTTGGCGTATTGTGAGTGGTTACATTAGAAGACTCAAAACAGCCACCTCTATCTATACTTACGTCAACAACAATAGCACCTTCTTTCATTTTTTCTACCATTTCTTCGGTAGCACAAATTGGAGATCTGTTTTTACCACGAATTGCTCCAATTGCAACATCACAACGCATTAAAGCTTTTAAAACAGATTTTGGTTGTAAAGTTGAAGTATAAATTGGTGCGTGTAAGCAATCTTGTAACTTCCTTAATTTACTTATAGAATTGTCAAAAACTTTTACTCTAGCTCCTAAACCTATTGCAGTTCTTGCAGCATATTCACCTACAGTTCCTGCGCCAAAAATAACAACGCTTGTTGGTGGAACGCCACCAATATTACCAAATAATAAACCATTTCCTTTATTAACACCGCTCATTAATTCGCCAGCAATTAAAATAGAAGCAGTTCCTGCAATTTCACTTAGAGATTTTACAATTGGGTAAGTATCATGCTCATCCTTTATATAATCAAAAGCAATTGCCGTAATTTTTTTCTTTGCTAAGCATTCAAAATATTTTTTAGATTGTGTTTTTAATTGTAGCGAAGAAATTAAAATTGCTTGCGGATTTATATAAGCAATTTCACATTCTGTTGGAGGAGCAACTTTTAAAATAATATTACATTTAAAAGCCTCTTCTACATTATAAGAAATTTTTGCACCTGCTTCAGAATATTCTTTATCTGTAAAATTTGCACCATCTCCAGCACCAGTTTCTACAACAACTCTATGCCCATTAGCAGTTAAAGCACCAACAGCATCTGGTGTTAAACAAACACGTTTTTCGCTTAAATAGGCTTCTTTTGGTAAGCCAATAAACAGTTCTCCTTTTTGCTTTTTTATTTCTAACATTTCTTCTTGAGGAAGTAATTCTTCTTTACTAAACGGAGAAAATGAACTCATAATTTGGTTATTTAAGTTGAATACTGCGTTGTCCGTTTTCTAAAGTAGATAAATGGATTTCAACAGATTCTAAAGGTAGTAAATTTTCCACATTTTGTGGCCATTCTATTAGACACCAATCGTTATTATATAAATAATCTTCAATTCCCATATCTAAAGCTTCTTCTTCGTCTGTAATTCTATAAAAATCGAAATGAAAAACTTTTTCTTCTTTTGATGTTTGATATTCATTTACCAATGAAAAAGTAGGAGAGGAGATGTTGTCTAAAACACCTAATTGCTTACAAATTTGTTTAATTAAAGTTGTTTTACCAACACCCATTTCACCATAAAATAACAACGTTTTGTTTTTTACTGATGTAATAATTTCTGAAGCAATTTCAGGAAGGTTTTCTAAAGAATAGTTTTTATTCATATTGCAAAAATAAGAAACCTCACAAGTTTTTAATACTTGTAAGGTTTAATTTTATTTTTTTTGTTAAACTTTAAACTCTAAATTAATAAAAAAAAACACTAGTAAACAGTTATTTAGGACTATAAACTGCACAAGGAATTATTACTTCTTCTAAAGAAACACCACCATGTTGATATGTGTTTTTAAAGTATTTTACAAAATGATTAAAGTTATTTGGATATGCAAAAAACAAATCTTCTTTAGCAAAAATAAACGGACTATTCATGGCTACAGTTGGTAAGAAAATATCTTTAGGATTTCTTACAGCATATACATCTTTCTCTTCATAAGAAAGGCTTCTACCTGTTTTATAACGTAAATTAGAACTAATGTTTTTATCTCCAATAACTTTGGTTGGATGTTTACAATTAATAGTCCCATGATCTGTAGTTATTATTAATTTCTGACCTAAACTTTGTGCTTTCTGAATAATTTCGAATAAAGGCGAGTTCTTAAACCAACTTAAAGTTAAGCTTCTATATGCCTTGTCATCTCCAGCCAACTCTTTAATAACTTCCATTTCTGTTTTAGAATGTGAAAGAATATCAACAAAATTATAAACCACAGCAGTTAAATCGTTTTGTTTTGTTCCGTTATAATTGTCTGCTAATTCTTTTCCACTTTTTAATGAAGAAATTTTATAATATTCGTGTTTAATATCTAAACCTAAACGTTTTATTTGAGCAGTTAAAAATTCATTTTCAAACAAATTCATGCCACCTTCTTCTGTATCATTTTTCCAATATTGTGGATGCCTTTTTTCCATTTCAGAAGGCATTAAACCAGAAAAAATGGCATTTCTAGCATATTGTGTAGCCGTTGGTAAAATTGAAAAATAAGTGTATTCTTCATCTTTTTTGTAATGATTATTTATTAACGGCTCTAAGATTCTGTATTGGTCGTAACGTAAATTATCAATTACAACCCATAAAACGCTTTGCTCTTTTTTTAATTCTGGCACTACATAATCTTTAAATAAAGTATGTGAAAATGTAGGTTTATCATGTGCTGTTAAAAAATCTTCGTAATTTTTTTTAATGAATTTAAAAAATTGAGAATTTGCTTCTTGTTTCTGACTTTCTAAAATCCCCAACATTCCAGGATCGCTAATGTTTTCTAATTCTAATTCCCAATGAACTAGTTTTTTATAAAGTTCTATCCATTCTTCATAAGAATTAACCATAGCTAAATCCATAGAAATTTTTCTAAATTCTTGCTGATAACTAGAGGTTGTTTTTTCTGAAATTAAGCGAGAATGATCTAAATTTTTCTTTAAACTCAATAAAATCTGACTAGGATTTACTGGTTTTATCAAATAATCTGCAATTTTAGAACCAATTGCTTCTTCCATTATATATTCCTCTTCACTTTTGGTAATCATAACCACAGGTAAATTGGCTTTCTTTTGTTTAATTTCAGCAAGCGTTTCTAGACCAGTTAAACCTGGCATGTTTTCATCTAAAAAAACAATATCAAAATTTTCTTCATCTACTAAATTAATAGCATCTGCACCATTTGTACAAGTTGTAACTTTATACTCTTTACGTTCTAAAAATATAATGTGCGGCTTTAATAATTCTATTTCATCATCTACCCATAATATTTGTATGCTCATATATGCTGTTTTATTTCTTTAACGTTAAAATTAGGTATTTGTTACTTTTTTAGCACTTCTTAAATGATAAAATATTGCCAATTTTAAAATAACACATCTATTTAAAATAAATGTTTTTCAATTTGTGAAATAAATATATGAATTTGTGCTTAGAAATATCGTATTTTGCAGTTATAGATTGAAAAAAAATAATCTCTTGAAGAAAAAAACACCTAATAAACTTAAGATTTTAAATGATCCTATTTATGGATTTATTCAAATACCAAATTCTTTAATTTTCGATATAATAGAACATCCTTATTTTCAGCGTTTAAGAAGAATTACGCAAATGGGGTTTTCTAACTTGGTTTATCCAGGAGCAAATCACACACGTTTTCATCACGCAATTGGTTGTATGCATTTAATGCAAAAAGCTATTAGGGTTTTACGTTTTAAACAAGTAGAAATTTCTAATGAAGAAGAAACTGCTTTGTGTGTAGCAATTTTATTACACGATATTGGTCATGGTGCATTTTCGCACGCATTAGAACACAGTATTGTTAGTGGAATTAGCCATGAAGAAATTTCTTTAAAATTTATGAAGAAATTAAATGAAGAATTTAAAGGCGAATTAACTTTAGCAATAGAAATTTTTGAAGGTAAAAATGCGCGTAAATTTTTATGTCAATTAATATCTAGTCAGTTAGATATAGATAGATTAGATTATTTAAAAAGAGATAGTTTTTATACAGGTGTTACAGAAGGAAACATATCATCAGACAGATTAATTGCCATGATGAATGTTAAAAATGATGAATTGGTTATTGAACAAAAAGGAATTTATTCTGTAGAAAAATTCTTAATAGCTAGACGTTTAATGTATTGGCAAGTCTATTTGCATAAAACAGGTTTGGTTGCAGAAAACATGTTGGTAAATGTATTAAGAAGAGCAAAGGAATTAGCAGAGAAAAAAGTAGAATTATACTGTAGTTCTTCATTAAGATACTTTTTATACAACCAGATTTCCGCAAATAATTTTACAGACGAAACTTTAGAAATGTTTTCTAAGTTAGATGATTATGATGTTTTTTCTGCAATAAAAGAATGGGTAAACCATGATGATAAAATTTTATCTTTATTATCTAAAATGATTGTTGATAGAAAACTACTTAGAATAGAAATGCAACAAGGCATTTTTAAAGATAGTTACATCACAAAAAAGAAAGAAAAAGCTATAAAAAAGTTAGATATTTCTGAAGATGAAGCTAATTATTTTGTATTTCATCAAGAAATTAGCAATCAGGCATATAATTTAAAAACACCTATTTATATTTTAAATAAGAAAGGAAAACTAAAAGATATTGCAAAAGCATCAGACCAATTAAACTTACAAGCGCTAACAATACCAGTAGTAAAACACTTTATTTGTTACCCAAAGTAAGAAGAGATTAGAGAAAACGGTATAATTTTTATATTTTTGCGTTTGATGAAATTTAAAGCACAACAAATAGCAGATATTTTAGAAGGTGATGTAGTAGGTAATCCTGAAGAAGAAGTATCTAAGCTTTCTAAGATAGAAGAAGGAGAAAAAGGATCTTTAACTTTTTTATCCAATCCGAAATATAATTCCTATTTATATACAACAAATGCATCTGTAGCTATTGTTAATAAAAGTTTTATTCCTGATAAGGAAGTAAAAACTACATTAATAAAAGTAGATGATGCTTATAAATCTTTTTCTAAATTATTAGAATTTTACAACGAAGTAAAAAATAATAAACTAGGTAGAGAACAACCAAATTTTATTTCAGAATCTTCTACTATTGGAGAAAATGAATATATTGGTGCGTTTGCATATATAGGTGAAAATGTAAAAATTGGACAAAATGTAAAAATTTATCCAAATGCGTATATTGGAGACAACACTACAATTGGTGATAATACTGTAATTTTTGCAGGTGTAAAAATATATTCAGATACACAGATTGGTAAAAATTGTAAAATTCATTCAGGTGCTATTATTGGTGCAGATGGTTTTGGTTTTGCACCAGATGAAAAAGGAGAATATACAGCTATTCCTCAAATAGGAAATGTAATTATAGAGGATAACGTAGATATTGGCGCAGCTTCTACAATAGATAGAGCTACTTTAGGTTCTACTATCATTAGAAAAGGTGTTAAGCTAGACAACCAAATTCAAATTGCACACAACGTAGAAGTTGGTAAAAACACCGTTATTGCATCACAAACAGGTGTTTCTGGTTCTACCAAAATTGGAGAAAATTGTATGATTGGTGGACAAGTAGGTGTTGCAGGTCATATAAAAATAGGAAATAACGTAAAAGTATTAGGTCAAACAGGTGTAACTAAAAGTCTTAAAGATGATGTTATGGTTTATGGAACACCAGCATTTAAAGTACAAGATTTTCATAAAAGTTATGTTCATTTTAAAAGTTTACCTAAAATAGTTTCAAAAATCAATCAACTAGAAAAAGAGTTGAAGGCTCAAATAAAAGAATAATGAGTAAAAAACAAAAAACAATACAAAAAGAAGTTAGTTTATCTGGCGTAGGTTTACATACAGGTAATACTGTAACAATGACTTTAAAACCTGCACCTGCAAATCATGGTTTTGCTTTTAGTAGAGTAGATTTAGAAGGTTCACCAACTATAGAAGCAAAAGCAGAATATGTTGTAACAACGCAAAGAGGTACTAATTTAGAGAAAAACGGAGTTAAAATTCAAACTTCAGAGCACGTATTAGCCGCTGCAGTTGGTTTAGATATAGACAATTTATTAATAGAAATAGATGCTTCTGAACCTCCGATTATGGATGGTTCATCTAAGTTTTTTATTGAAGCTTTAGAAAAAGCGGGTATAGAAGAACAAGATGCTGATATTGAAGAATATGTTGTAAAAGAAATTATTTCTTACAGAGATGATGCAACAGGAAGCGAAATTATTTTAATGCCTTCAGATGAATATCAAGTTACTACAATGGTAGATTTTGGTACTAAAATTTTAGGTACTCAGAATGCTACTTTAGACAAAATGTCTGATTTTAAAGAAGAAATTGCCGACGCAAGAACCTTTAGTTTCTTACATGAAATTGAAATGTTACTTGAGAACGATTTAATTAAAGGAGGAGATTTAAATAATGCAATTGTATATGTAGACAAAGAATTGTCTGATAGTACAATGCAGAAATTAAAGAAAGCTTTTAACAAAGAAGATATTGCTGTAAAATCTAACGGAATTTTAGATAACTTAACTCTACACTGGGCAAATGAAGCAGCAAGACATAAGTTATTAGACGTTGTTGGAGATTTAGCTTTAGTTGGAACTAGAATTAAAGGTAAAGTAATAGCAAATAAACCAGGGCATTTAATAAATACAATGTTTGCAAAAAAACTTGCTAAAATTATTAAGCAAGAAAAAAGAAACAATGTACCTTCTTTCGATTTAAATTTACCGCCATTATTAGATATTCATCAAATAATGGATATTCTTCCTCACAGACCACCTTTCTTATTAATAGATAGAATTATAGAGCTTACAGATAAGCATGTAGTTGGTATGAAAAATGTTACAATGAATGAGAATTTCTTTGTTGGTCATTTTCCAGGAGCGCCAGTAATGCCTGGTGTTTTACAAGTAGAAGCTATGGCACAATGTGGTGGTGTATTAGTTTTAAATACAGTACCAGATCCAGAAAACTATTTAACTTATTTCATGAAAATGGATAACGTTAAATTTAAACAGAAAGTTTTACCAGGAGATACCATTATTTTTAAATGTGAGTTAATTACACCTATAAGAAGAGGAATTTGTCATATGCAAGCTTATGCTTACGCAAACGGAAAACTTGTTGCAGAAGCAGAATTAATGGCTCAAATTGCTAGAAAAAAATAAATTTTATGAATCAACCCTTAGCGTACGTACATCCGCAAGCAAAAATTGCTAGAAATGTAGTAATAGAACCTTTTACTACAATACATAACAATGTAACAATTGGTTCTGGAACTTGGATTGGGTCTAATGTTACTATTATGGAAGGTGCTAGAATTGGTAAAAATTGTAGAATTTTTCCAGGAGCAGTAATTTCTGGTATTCCTCAAGATTTAAAGTTTGATGATGAAGAGACTACTGTAGAAATAGGAGATAATGTTACTATTAGAGAATGTGTAACTATTAACAGAGGAACTTCAGATAGAATGAAAACCAAAATTGGAGACAATTGTTTAATAATGGCTTATTGTCATATTGCACACGATTCTTTTGTTGGTGATAATTGTATTTTTTCCAACAATACAACACTTGCAGGCCATGTAACAGTTGGAGACAACGTTGTTTTAGCAGGTATGGTTGCAATTCATCAATTTGCTTCTGTTGGTAAACATGCATTTGTTACTGGTGGTTCATTGGTAAGAAAAGATGTTCCTCCATATGTAAAAGCAGCTCGTGAGCCTTTATCTTATGTTGGTATTAACTCTGTAGGATTAAGAAGAAGAGGATATTCAACAGAAAAAATTAGAGAAATTCAGAATATCTATAGAATCTTATTTCAAAAAAATTACAACTATACACAAGCTATAGATATAATTGAAGCAGAAATGGAAGCAACTCCAGAAAGAGATGAGATAATTCAGTTTATAAAAGATTCTCATAGAGGAATTATGAAAGGGTATTTTAATTCAAATTAAAAGTAGAATTAAAATACATAACATTCAATATTAAAAAGAATATAATAATTTTATTAGAAATTATTTAACAAAAATAGAAAGATTAGAAATGGCTACAACATCAGATATTAGAAACGGATTGTGTATTAGATACAATAATGACATTTACAAAATTGTTGAATTCTTACACGTAAAACCAGGAAAAGGTCCTGCTTTTGTAAGAACAAAATTAAAAAGTGTTACTAATGGTAAAGTAATAGATAACACATTTCCTGCAGGTAGAAAAATTGAAGATGTTCGAGTAGAAACTCACAAATTTCAATTTTTATATCATGATGGTGAATTTTATCACTTTATGAATGAAGTAGATTATAGTCAAATTCGTTTATTAGAAGCTGCGTTAGACAATCCTGGTTTAATGAAAGAAGGAGAAATTGTAACAATAATTATTAATTCTGAAGACAATATGCCACTTTCTGTAGATTTACCAGCAAGTGTTGTTTTAGAAGTAACACATACAGAACCAGGTGTAAAAGGTAATACAGCTACAAATGCAACAAAACCTGCAACTGTAGAAACTGGTGCTTCTGTAAACGTACCTTTATTTATTAATGAAGGAGATAAAATTAAAGTAGAGACTACAAAAGGAACTTACCAAGAACGTATTAAAGAATAACCTTTGAAATTTAATAAATCTCAAACATTACAACAAATAGCATCACTTTTAGAAATAAGTTTTATTGGTGATGCTGATTTTGAAATTTCAGGGATTAATGAAATTCATGTTGTTGAAAAAGGAGACATCGTATTTGTAGATCATCCTAAATATTATGATAAAGCATTAAATTCTGCAGCAACTACTATTTTAATTAATAAAAAAGTAGAATGCCCAAAAGGAAAATCTTTGTTAATATCAGATGATCCTTTTAGAGATTTTAATAAAATAATAAAACATTACAATCCGTTTATTGCATCTAAAGAAAGTATTTCAGAAAGTGCAACAATAGGAGAGGGAAGCGTTATTCAACCAAATGTATTTATTGGAAACAATGTTACTATTGGTAAAAACTGTGTAATTCATCCTAATGTTACTATTTATGATAATACTGTAATTGGTAATAATGTTACAATACATGCAAACACAGTTTTAGGTGCAGATGCATTTTATTATAAAAATAGACCCACAGGCTTTGATAAATTAATTTCTGGAGGTAGAGTTGTTTTAAAAAACAATGTAGATTTAGGAGCTTCTTGTACAATAGATAAAGGAGTTACAGGAGATACTACCATTGGTGAAGGAACAAAAATAGATAATCAAGTACATGTTGGTCATGATACAATTATAGGTAAAAAATGTTTAATAGCTTCACAAACTGGTATTGCAGGTTGTGTAATTATTGAAGATGAAGTAACAATTTGGGGACAAGTTGGTACAAATAGTGGAATTACAATAGGTAAAGGAGCAATAATTCTTGGTCAAACAGGTGTAACTAAGTCTGTTGCAGGAGGAAAAAGCTATTTTGGAACACCAATTTCAGAATCAAGAGAAAAATTAAAAGAAATGGCAGAAATAAAACGTTTTTTGAAAGACAGAAAGAATTCTTAAAAAATTTTTTTAAAAACAATCAATAAACTATTTTTGCGTAACAATAAAAATATATCAAACCAATGAGTGTTTTAGTAAATAAAAATTCAAAAATTATAGTTCAAGGTTTTACAGGTAGTGAAGGTACTTTTCATGCAGGTCAAATGATTGATTATGGAACGAATGTTGTTGGAGGTGTAACTCCAGGTAAAGGAGGTCAAGAGCATTTAGGAAAGCCTGTTTTTAATACAGTTTTAGAATCTGTAGAAAAAGTAGGAGCAGATACTTCAATTATTTTTGTACCACCAGCTTTTGCTGCTGATGCGATTATGGAATCTGCTGATGCAGGTATTAAAGTAATTATTTGTATTACTGAAGGAATTCCTACTGCAGACATGGTAAAAGTTAAAGCATATATCGATAATAGAGATTGTACTTTAGTTGGTCCTAACTGTCCAGGTGTAATTACTCCAGATGAAGCTAAAGTTGGTATTATGCCAGGTTTTATCTTCAAAAAAGGTAAAGTAGGTATTGTTTCTAAATCTGGAACTTTAACTTATGAAGCTGCTGACCAAGTTGTAAAACAAGGTTATGGAATTACTACTGCAATTGGTATTGGTGGAGATCCAATTATTGGAACTACAACAAAAGAAGCTGTAGAGTTATTAATGAATGACGATGAAACTGAAGCAATTGTTATGATTGGTGAAATTGGTGGAAATTTAGAAGCTGAAGCTGCACAATGGATTAAAGCAGATGGTAACAGAAAACCAGTTGTTGGTTTTATTGCAGGACAAACTGCACCAGCTGGAAGAACAATGGGGCATGCAGGTGCTATTGTTGGTGGGGCTGATGATACAGCGCAAGCAAAAATGAAAATTTTAGCAGAAAACGGAGTTCACGTTGTGAGTTCACCAGCTAAAATTGGAGAAATGGTTGCAAAAGTTTTAGGTAAAAAATAAAACAGACTTAGTAATAGTATAATCTTTTTAAACATCGATTAATTTATTACAATTATAATACTATAAATTCCCGTGAAAACGGGAATTTCTTTTTTATATTTGAATATCAAACAAACAAAATATGAAATTATTAGAAAATAAATCTGCAATAATTACAGGAGCAACCAGAGGAATTGGTCGTGGTATTGCTGTAGAATTTGCAAAACAAGGTGCAAATGTTGCTTTTACTTATAGTTCTTCTGTAAATGCTGCAAATGCATTAGAAGAAGAATTAAAATCTTATGGAGTTTCTGCTAAAGGATACCAATCTAATGCAGCAAATTTTGATGCAGCACAAGAATTAGCTAAAGAAGTTCATAAAGAATTCGGAGCAATAGATATATTAGTAAATAACGCAGGAATTACAAAAGACAATTTGTTAATGCGTATTTCTGAAGATGATTTTGATAAAGTTATTGAAGTAAACTTAAAATCTGTTTTTAACCTAACTAAAGCAGTAATTAGACCAATGATGAAACAACGTTCTGGTTCTATTATTAATATGAGTTCTGTTGTAGGTTTAAAAGGTAACGCTGGTCAGGCTAATTATGCGGCATCTAAAGCTGGTATTGTTGGTTTTTCTAAGTCTGTTGCTTTAGAGTTAGGTTCTAGAAATATTAGAAGTAATGTAATTGCACCTGGTTTTATAGAAACTGAAATGACAGATAAGTTAGATGAAGCAACTGTACAATCTTGGAGAGATGGCATTCCTTTAAAAAGAGGAGGACAACCAATAGATATTGCTAATGCTTGTGTGTTTTTAGCTTCTGATATGAGTGCTTACATTACAGGACAAACTTTGTCTGTAGATGGAGGTATGCTTACTTAAAATTATACTTAATTAAAAAAATGCATAAATTATTATTTTCTCCATTATTGGTGCTAATTTTAATTTATGCATTTTTAATACAAGGATTATTCTTACCATCAACATTACAGTTTTATAGATTTTCTGAAGATACTTTTTATATTTACAAATATGGGAACTTAATTTCTAGATGTTTAGTTTACATTGGTTTCTCAATCTCTTTATTATTTCCTTTAATATTATGGTTTAAAGAAAGAAATAAGTTTAAAAAAAATATAATTTTAGTTTTTATAAGCTTTATACCTGCAATGTATTATATAATATTAATCTTACTGATATCACTAAAAAAAGTATCGGAATATAGTATGTAATAAATTATAAAAACCTGTAATAATTTAACGTTGCAGGTTTTCTTTTTTTAGATAGTTATTTATATCTTTCACAGAAATACATATAATTGCAAGCAACAACCATTTTATATATTGTAATCGCACTTTTAGTAAGTGTTTCAATTGCATATTTTCAATATTTTTTCAAAGCTAAAAGTAAAGCTAAAATCAATATTTTACTTTTTACTTTAAAAACTTTCTCTTTATTTTTATTAATACTGCTATTTATCAATCCTAAGATAAAAACGACAACACTAGAAAACACAAAACCTATTCTGTCTATTTTAGTAGATAATTCTAGTTCAATTTCTTATTTTAATGAAGAAGAAAATATTAAAAAATTAATTAATAAAATAAAGAATAACAGCGATTTAAATAAGAAGTTTGCTATTGAGAATTTTACATTTAGTAATAGTTTAGATATTTCTGACAGTTTAACTTTCACAGGAAATGAAACTAATATTAACAAAGCACTAACAGCAGTAAATAATCTAAATAAAAACAAAAATGCACCTGTGCTTTTATTCTCTGATGGTAACCAAACTATTGGTAACGATTATGAATATATAAACTCTAAACAAATTATATATCCTATTGTTTTTGTTGACACCACAAAGTACAAAGATTTAAAAGTTAGCCAGGTAAACGTAAATAAATACAGTTATATAAAGAATAAATTTCCTGTAGAAGTAATTCTAAATTACGATGGTAATGAATCTGTTAAAACAAAGTTTTCAATTTTTAGTAAAGGAAAAACAGTTTATTCTAAAAATGTAACATTTTCTAAAGAACAAAATTCTAAGATAATTACCACAAATCTTACCTCTATAAAAGAAGGTGTAAATTATTATTCAGCATCAATACAAAAAATAAAAGACGAAAAAAATACGAGAAATAATAGTAAGAATTTCTCTGTTGAAGTAATAGACGAACAAACAAAAGTTCTAATTTTAACCTCTGTTTTACATCCAGATATTGGTGCATTAAAAAAAGCGATAGAAAGCAATAAACAGCGTTCTGTAGATGTTTTAAATATAGGTAAATATAAAAATCAAATAAATGATTTTCAGTTAGTTATTGCGTATCAACCAAACAATTTATTTAAGCCTTTCTTTGATAAGATAAAACAAGATAAAACTAATTTCTTATTAATTTCTGGAGCCAATACAGATTGGAGTTTTATTAACAAACAACAATTAGATTTCTCTAAAAAGTTTATTAACCAAACAGAA
>CAXBIR010000019.1:0-38748 GCA_963975825.1 uncultured Polaribacter sp. | reverse complement strand
GCTTCTAACCAATTTTCACCTAAATCTATTTCTACATCTAACGGAACACTCATTTTAAAAGCGTTTTCCATTTCGTGTTTTATAATTGGTCTAATAATTTCTAATTCGTCTTTATGAGCATCAAAAACCAATTCATCATGCACTTGTAAAAGCATTTTAGATTTAAAGTTTTCTTTCTCAAAACGATTGTGAATATTTATCATAGCTAATTTTATAATATCTGCTGCAGAGCCTTGTATTGGTGCATTTACAGCATTTCTTTCTGCGCCACTTCTAACCATTGCGTTTCTAGAATTAATATCTTTTAAATACCTACGTCTGTTTAAAACCGTTTCTACATAACCATGTTCTCTAGCAAAATCTACTTGTGCAGACATGTATGCTTTTAACTTTGGGTAGGTTTCATAATAGGTATCTATTAGTTCTTTAGCTTCGCTTCTAGATAAGTCTGTTTGATTGCTTAAACCAAAAGCAGAAACCCCATAAACAATACCAAAGTTTACCGTTTTAGCATTACTTCTTTGTTCTCTTGTGACTTCTTCTAAAGGAACATTAAAAACTTTTGCAGCGGTAGAAGCATGAATATCTTCGCCATTTTTAAAAGCACTAATCATGTTTTCTTCCTCACTTAAAGCTGCAATAATTCTTAGTTCTATTTGAGAATAATCTGCCGCTAATAAAACAAAGTTTTCATTTCTTGGTATAAATGCTTTTCTAACTTCTCTACCACGTTCTGTTCTAATTGGTATGTTTTGTAAATTAGGATTGTTAGAACTTAAACGGCCAGTGGCTGCAACTGCTTGCATGTATTCTGTGTGAATTCTACCTGTTTTTGGGTTGATTTCATTAGGCAATGCATCTACATAAGTACTTTGTAATTTTTTATATTGACGATATTCTTGAATATTTCTAATAATTTCATGGTCTTTTGCTAAGAAAGATAAAATGTCTTCACCGGTTTTGTACTGCCCAGTTTTTGTCTTTTTAGGTTTCTTTACCAATTCCATTTTTTCGAATAAAACAATACCTAATTGTTTTGGTGAAGCAATATTAAATTCTTCGCCAGCTTGCTTGTAAATTGCTTTTTCTAAACGATTAATATCGTCTGTTAAAGCAACAGATAGTTCTTTTAAGAAATCTGTATTAATGTTAATTCCTTCAATTTCCATGGCTGTTAACACCGAAACTAAAGGCAATTCTATATCATTAAAAAGTTTGGTGACATTTCCACTTTCTAATTCAGTTGTAAATAATTGTTTTAATTGAAGTGTAATATCTGCATCTTCTACAGCATATTCTGTTTGGTCTGCAAGAGGAACAACTCTCATAGAAAGTTGATTTTTTCCTTTTTTACCAATTAAATCTACAATAGAAACCGGCTGATAATTTAAATACGTTTCTGCCAACATATCCATATTATGACGCATATCTGGATTGATCAAATAATGTGCAATCATAGTATCGAATAATTTACCTTTTACAGGCATTTCATAATTCGATAAAACTTTAATATCGTATTTTAGATTATGTCCAATTTTTTCTATTGCTTCGGAAGTAAAAAATACTCTAAATTCTTCTAAAATAGCTTTCGTTTCTTCTTGGTTTTCCGGAAAAGAAACATAATATCCTTTTCCAGCTTCAAAAGAAAAAGCAATTCCTATTAATTCTACTTCTAATGCTTTTAAACCAGTAGTTTCAGTATCAAAACAAACCGAAGTTTGTTCCATTAATTTTCTAATTAGTAACTTTCTAGATAAAGGAGAATCTATATGTTGATAAAAATGATTGGTGTTTTTTATTGTTTTAAAACCAGATGCAACATCTGCTTCAGAAACACTTCCACTTCCAGGAGCAGCAAATAAATCGAACTGACCTTCTGGTGCAGGAGCTGTTTTTTTAACAACAGTTTTTGTTTGTTCTTCTGTTGGGTTTTCTACTGAATTTACTTTTTCTGCATTTTCTACTGCAAAAGTTCTAGTAAAATTAGTTAGTAAGTTTCTAAATTCTAGTTCATTAAAAAGTTCAGTTACTTTTTCTATATCTGGTTGGTCTAGTTCAAAATCTTTTGCATGAAAAGAAACAGGAACATCTAACATAATTGTTGCTAGTTGTTTAGAAAGTAATCCTAAATCTTTAGCAGCTTCTACTTTTTCTTTCATTTTACCTTTTAACTCATGTGTATTTGCTAAAAGGTTTTCCATAGAACCATAAGTTGCAAGAAATTTCTTTGCAGTTTTTTCTCCAACACCTGGTAAACCAGGAATATTATCTGCAGAATCTCCCATCATTCCTAAGAAATCTATTACTTGTTCTGGGGTTTCTACTCCAAATTTCTCTTGTACTTCAGGTACTCCCCAAATGTCATAACCACCACCAAAACGCGGTTTGTACATAAAAATATTTTCAGAAACTAACTGTGCAAAATCTTTATCTGGCGTTACCATAAAAGTTTTATAGCCTTCTTTTTCTGCTTGTTTAGAAAGTGTACCAATAACATCATCTGCTTCAAAGCCTTCTTTTACCATAATTGGTATGTGCATAGCTTTTAAAATTTCTTGAATGTATGGTACTGCAATTTTAATAGCTTCTGGGGTTTCATCTCTATTAGCTTTGTAAGCTTCAAACATTTCTACTCTGTCTACACTACCACCTTTATCAAAACAAACGGCTAAATGGTCTGGTCTTTCTCGTTTAATAACATCTAAAAGAGAGTTCATAAAACCCATAATTGCAGATGTATCTAAACCTTTAGAGTTAATTCTTGGGTTTTTTATAAATGCATAATATCCTCTAAAAATTAATGCAAAAGCATCCACTAAAAAAACTCTTTTTTGATCTGACATATTCTATTTTTTGATGATAAATTTTTACGGAAATAACTGTAATTATTAGTCACTACAGATGTTGCAGTAAAGCTACAAAACTTTAACATCCTATTAAAATTCCATCGACAATATAACAGTTATCTTTGATGAAATTTTTTAAAATTAAATTTCTTTATGAGAATTGCAATTAGACTAATTATTTTATTCGCCATTATTATTTTATTAGAAGTGTATGCTTATCAGGCAATAAAAGCAATTACTAAAAATAAATTTATTCGTTTTTCTTGGTTATTTATAAGTGTAGCTGTTTATGCCAACTTTTTATATGTTTCTTTAACCTATGATAGAGGTCAAGGGCAAACACCACAATTTCAAATGGCAATGGGTTTGTTACTAACTGTTTTAGTACCAAAGTTGGTTGTGTTAATTTTTATGTTTGGTGAAGATATTTATAGATGGATTGTAAAATTGATTTCTGCAATTTCATCTGGAGAAACAAAACCTTTGGTTGGTAGAAGAAAATTTCTTTCTCAATTAGCATTAGGTTTGGCTGCAATTCCTTTTGCTTCTTTTATTTATGGTATAATTCAAGGAAAATACAATTACAAAGTTTTAAAATATCAATTAACTTTTAAAGATTTACCAGAAGCTTTTGATGGTTTTACAATTACCCAAATTTCAGATATACATTCTGGAAGTTTTACAAATAAAGAAAAAATTAAATACGGTGTAGATTTAATTAATCAACAGAAATCTGATATAATGTTGTTTACAGGAGATATTGTAAATAATAAAGCAGACGAAATGGATAATTGGATGGATGTTTTTGATAAACTAGAAGCAAAAGAAGGTAAATATTCAATTTTAGGAAACCACGATTATGGCGATTATATGGATTGGGAAAATCCACAAGATAAAATAGATAATTTTCAAAAAGTAAAAGACATTCATAAAAAAATTGGTTTCGATTTATTGTTAGATGAACACCGATATTTAGAAAAAGACGGTCAGAAAATTGCACTTTTAGGAGTTGAGAATTGGGGAAAAGGTTTTAACCAAGCAGGAGATTTAGCAAAAGCATCTAAAAATATTAAAAAAGAAGACTTTAAAATACTAATGTCTCATGATCCTAGTCATTGGGAAGAAATCGTAAAAAAAGAAGATTTTAATTATCATTTAACGCTAAGTGGCCATACTCATGGTTTACAAATGGGAATAGAAATTCCAGGTTGGTTAAAATGGAGTCCTTCTCAATTTGTGTATAAACAATGGGCAGGTTTGTACGAAGAAAAAGGTAGGTTTATAAATGTAAACAGAGGTTTTGGTTACCATGCATTTCCTGGTAGAGTAGGTATTTGGCCAGAAATTACAGTCATAGAACTTAAAAAAGGTTGATAATCAGAGGTCTTAAATACATTTTGTATATTTGTGTTTTAACTAAAATATAAATATTCGTTTTTCCCCCTACAAAAACTTATACAATGACAAAATTTGGAGAATTAATTGGTTTTCAAAAACCAGTTTTAATAGATTTTTATTCAGAACTTACAGAATCTGATAATGCTTTAGAAACCCTAAGAAATGTAGCTGTTGCACTAGGTAGTAGTGCAAAAATTATTAAAATTAATATTAAAAAGAATGAGCATCTTGCAGATTCTTTACGTGTAAAAGCAGATCCTACTTTTATGATTTATAAAAACGGACAGATGAAATGGCGTGAAACAGGTGCACAAGATGCCAACACTTTAATAGATACAATAAAAAAATACATTTAAGTTTTTTTTAAAGCTATTTCCTGCTTTCGTTACTCGCTTTTTTTCGTTCCTCAAAAAGAGCTCAAACATGCCACTCAATCAGGGCTAAAATTGCTTAGCAACTTATTTTATTGCTGTAAACTTAAAACCTTTTTTAGCATAATAGTCTAACACTTTTGGTAAAACAAACCTTAGTTTTTCAGAAGCTTTTACACTATCATGAAATACAATAATACTCCCTTTTTTAGTGTTTTTTAAAACGTTGTTTAAACATTTTTCTTTAGAAATAGTTGTATCAAAATCTGCAGATAAAACGGTCCACATAATTATTTTATAACCATTTTTAAGAATTTCTTTAGCTTCAGATTTCCTTATTTTACCATAAGGAGGTCTAAATAACTTCTCTGTAATAGTGGTTTTACTAAATTGTTTAATTGTATTATCGCATTTAATAATATTGTTTAAATACGTTTCTTTTTCAGTTTTCCAACCGTTTAAATGATTGTTGGTGTGGTTTCCAATGGCATGTCCATCTAGAATAATATCATTAAAAATTTTTGAATGATTTTTTATGTTTTTTCCAATACAAAAGAAAGTTGCTTTTGCATTGTATTTTTTTAGTTCATCTAAAACAAATTCCGTTATTTCAGGTGTTGGACCATCATCAAAAGTTAGATAGATTTCTTTTTTTTCTAAAGAAAAACGCCAAATATATTCAGAGAAAAATCTCATAAAAATACTTGGCGTTTTTGGTAAATATGCTTTCATGTAAGCTTACTCTTCGTCTGGTAATAAGTGTCCAAAAAGTTTAACTGTGTCCATAAATTCTGTTTGAATTTTAGAAACATAATCTTTGTCTTTACTACCTCTTTCTACTTGGTCTATTAAAGACTTAAACATGTATAAAGAAGTGTCTATCTCATCAAAAATAATATCACTATCATCTCTATCGAATGTGCTTAGCCAAGTTAATTTTTCTACAATTAAGCGTGCAAGCGTATTTGTAGTTTGTTCTGCTTTTTCAACTTCACCTAAACTATAATACATTTTTGGGTATTCTAAAGATAAGCTATAATGATCAAATTTTTCTATTGGCATTTTATCTAAAGACAAGTCTAAAACTTCTACAGCTTTTATTGTGTCTCCTTCTATTGCAAATGCATTAGATAAGCGCATTAAGCTGTTTCTAAGAGAAATTGCGTTTCTCTTTGTTTGTTCATCTAAATAAATTTCGCCATTATTTATGTTTCTCCATTCTAGTTTGTTAATATTGGCATACATTTTATCAGCATCTATTCTACCAATATCAAATAAAGTAACTTCTCTTTGTCTACCACTTTCATCTACATATTTTGTAGGTGTTTTTATTGGTACTAATTTAAATGCTAAACCGTCTAATTGTAAGTAGTCTTTTAGCCAAATATACTCTTCATCTGCACTTGCGCCACCTGTAAAATAAATAGGGCGTTTCCAATCGTTATTAGCTAAAATATCCAACATTAAAATTCTATTCTTAGTAATGCCTCTGTCATCAATAGTAATATCTATAAAATCTACAATTTTGTCTGCATCTTTTTGTGCAACAACTCCGTTTTTTAAGACATTTTCTTTGTTTACAGGAATTCTAATTCTATTTGTTGGGTAATATTTTTCTTTAATACCTCTTTCTTCATCAATATAATATGTAGCATCACTATCAGAAGAAATCCAACGCATTAAATCTTTAATTTCTATAATAGAATCTTTAAATCTTGGGTGTTCTATATTGTAAGCAAAATCTAAACTTCCGTATTTATATTGGTCGTGTTTTAATTGAGACGGAATCGGAGGTGCATCATAAGTTGCTCTTTTCATTTGATCTATATACCAATCTGTAGCAAATAAACTTGTGTTTACTAGCTTTAAATCTGTTCTAATACCTTCTACTTCTTGCATGTACCAAAGCGGGAAAGTATCATTATCTCCAATGGTAAACATAATGGCGTTTTCATCGCAACTTTCTAAATAAGCTTGTGCGTTTAAACGAGTTGTGTATCTGTTAGATCTATCATGATCGTCCCAGTTTTCTGAAGCCATTAATGTTGGTACCGCTAATAAAGAAACTACAGAAACTACAATTGCAATTGTTTTTTTGTTAGCAACATTTTTTAAGTATTCATAAAGAGCTAAAACTCCAAAACCAATCCATATTGCAAAAATGTAAAAACTACCTACAACAGCATAATCTCTTTCTCTAGGTTCAAAAGGTTTTGGGTTTGTATAAAATATAATTGCAAAACCAGTAAAAGCGAAAAATAAGAAAAGTGTAAAAAAGTTTTCTTTATCCCATTTAATTTGAAAAAATAAACCAACCAGACCTAAAATTAATGGTAAAAAATAGTATTTATTTCTTCCTTTATTTTCTAAAGCTTGGGTAGGAAGTTGTTTTTGAGAACCTAATCTTATTTCATCAATTGCATCAATTCCGCTAATCCAATTTCCATTAAATATATCTAATCTACCTTGAATATCGTTTTGTCTTCCTGCAAAATTCCACATAAAATAGCGCCCATACATATAACCAAATTGGTAGCTAAACATAAATTTTAAGTTTTCGCCAAAAGTTGGTCTTCTTTTACTATTTGCAGGAATGCCAGCAATTGCTTTGTACATTTTTTCTGAAGCAGGATCTACCATTCTTGGAATAAAACCTTTATGCTTATCGGAATAAACAGGAAGCGCATTTTTGTATTTATTTACAATAATATATTTTCCGTCTTTCTTTTCATACTTTGGTTTTTCATCTCTGTAAACCTCAACAGTATTTCCATTTGCATCTTTTTCTGTTTTCCTTTTCCCTTCAAAAGAATTAGAATAGTAAGTATCGTAAAAAACATTTGCATCTCCATATTGTTCACGATCATAATATGCTAATAATTCTCTAGCACTAGAAGGGTTATTCTCGTTAATTGTAGTATTTGCATTTGCTCTAATTGGTAACATCATCCAAGAAGAAAAACCAATCATAATAAAAAGTACAGATAAAATTAATGTGTTTGTATGAATTTTATTCTTTTTTCTAGTGTATTTTAAACCAAAGAAGAAAAGCGCAGTTAAAATTATTGCAGCAATAATACTTCCAGAGTTGTATGGCATTCCTATAGAATTAATAAAAAATAATTCTGATGCACTAAAGAATTTTAGTGTAAAAGGAAATAAGAATTTAAAAACAAACATTAATGCAATTACAGCTACTACTGTTGCTATTGCCGTTGTTTTTAAATTGATGTTTTTATAAGTTTTAAAGAAATATAACATTACAATTGCAGGAATAACAAGTAATGAAAGTATATGAACACCAAAAGATAAACCAATAACAAAACTTATTAGAATTAACCATTTGTTCCCTCTAGCAGTATGTATTTCGCTTTCCCATTTTAAACCTAACCAAAATAATAATGCCATTAAAAATGATGACATGGCGTACACTTCACCTTCTACAGCACTAAACCAAAAACTGTCTGAAAATGTATACGCTAAAGAACCAACAATACTACTTCCTAAAATAGCAATGTAGCTACCTTCTGTAATTTTACCAGCTTTTAAAGATATTTTTTCACCTAAATTGGTAATTGTCCAGAACATAAACAAAATTGTAAATGCACTAGCTAAAGCAGACATAAAGTTTACCATTTTAGCTATTTCTGAACTTTCTGAAGTAAACATTGCAAAAAATGCACCTAACATTTGAAATAATGGAGCACCTGGAGGATGCCCAACTTCTAATTTAACTGAAGTTGCAATATATTCTCCAACATCCCAAGCACTAACAGTTGGTTCTATTGTTAGTGAGTAGGTAATTAAAGCAATTACAAATGTTAACCACCCTAAAATGATGTTCCATTTTTTAAATTTTGCTGTTGTCATACGAATTACATTATTATGTGTGGGCGAATTTAACAATATTTATGAATAAAAAGCTTGTTAAGACTTTATTTGCTCACTAAAATCCTCATAAATCTTTGTTAAAGTAAAAATTTATTTAAAAATGTTTGTGAAATTAAAATAATAGATTAAATTTGCACCCGCAGAAAAGCATTGGCCTATGGTGTAATTGGTAACACACCGGTTTTTGGTACCGACATTCAAGGTTCGAGTCCTTGTAGGCCAACAAAAAAGTCCTAACAAATTTAATTTGTTAGGACTTTTTACTTTTTACAGGTTTTTTATAAATTTATAAAAAAATAGATAAGTTATGAAAGAATGGATTTTTACAAATTTAGACACCCTTCAATTTATAGTAATTTCTACAATAGGTATATATCTGTCTGTAATTTTACTAACTAGAGTTTTTGGTAAAAGAAGCTTTTCTAAAATGTCTAGTTTCGACTTTGCTTGTACAATTGCTATTGGTTCTATTATTGCATCTACTTTATTATCTAAATCAGTTTCTTTAATTGAAGGTGTTTTTGGTCTAATTATTATCTTTTTGCTACAAGGCATTACTGCATATTTAAGAAGATTTTCATTTTTCAGTAATATTGTAGATAACAAACCTCTGTTTTTAATGAAGGGTAAAGAAATTTTATGGGATAACTTAAAAAAGGCGCAAGTTACAGAAGGAGATCTTAGGGCAAAATTAAGAGAAGCTAATGTTATAGAATTGTCTGAAGTTAAGGCTGTTGTTTTTGAAGCTACAGGAGATATTTCTGTATTACATTCATCTAAAGAAGATAAATTAGATAATTGGTTAGTTAAAGATGTTTTAGAGTGTTAAAAATAGATAGCGTTAATATTAAATTCATTTAAGCTAATAGAAATTATACTTGCATTTTATTTTTGTATTCAAATAGAATATTAATCTTTAAAATTTAAAAAAATGAAAGTACAATCATATTTAGCATTCGATGGAAATTGTCAAGAAGCATTAAGTTTTTATGGAGAATTATTTAACGCTAAAATAGAAAACAGAACTACTTACGAAGATAAAAAAATAGATGTTCCGAGTTCTTATAGAAAAAAACTACAGCATGCAGAATTAAAAGGAAAAGGAGTAAGCTTTATGGCTTATGATGCAGCGCCTGATACACCTATAAATTCAGGAAATCAAATTCACATGAGTGTAGATCTTGATAGTAAAGAAGAAGCAATTACTATTTTTAAAACCTTATCTGAAAGCGGAGTTACACATCATGAATTTAGAGAAAGAGAATGGGGTTATTTTGGTAGATGTACAGATAAATACGGTATTAATTGGATGGTTAATGCCAAGAGTTAATAGAATTATTTCTTAAGAAGGAAATTAACAATAAAAAAAAAGGATTGCGTTTAAATGCAATCCTTTTTTTTTATTGTTGTTTAATTTTTATTTCATCAAATATGCTTTCAAATCTTTATAACTTGAAGCTTTTATAGCAACTTTAGTGTTATTGATTACTTTTTTAATCTGTTTAGGAATTTCTACCTTAACAGGCAATGTTTCTTCTACAACATCTAAGAACTTTACTGGATGTGCTGTTTCAAGAAAAACTCCGAATTCGTTTTCTTTTAATCCATGCTTTTTTAAACCTAAATATCCAACAGCTCCATGAGGATCTGCAACATAACCAGAGTTATTATAGATTTTTTTCATTGTTTCGCGAGTTTCATCATCCGAAAAACTATACGAAGAAAAAGCGCTTTTAAGCGCTTCTAAATCATTATTAAACAATTCTTGTATTCTGATAAAATTACTAGGGTTACCAACATCCATAGCATTAGAAATAGTTGCTTTAGATGGTTTTGGTTTATAAATTCCGTCAATTAGATAATTAGGAACTGTATCATTTACATTTGTAGAAGCAATAAAGTGCTTAATTGGTAAACCTAATTTTTGCGCCATAATTCCCGCACAAATATTACCGAAGTTTCCACTTGGTACAGAGAAGATTAAATCTTTGTGTTTTTTGTGTAATTCTTTATAAGCAAAGAAAAAGTAAAACATTTGTGGTAACCAACGTGCAACGTTTATAGAATTTGCTGAGGTTAATGTTTTGGTAATTTCTTCATCTAAGAAAGCTGTTTTTACCATTTCTTGGCAATCATCAAAAACACCATCTACTTCTAGAGCAGTAATATTCTGACCTAAAGTTGTTAATTGTTTTTCTTGAATGTCACTTACTTTTCCTGAAGGATATAAAATAACAACATTTACGCCTTTTGCTCCTAAAAATCCGTTAGCAACTGCACCTCCTGTGTCTCCAGAAGTAGCTACTAATACAGTAACTTCATCATCACTATCTTTATTAAAATATTCTAAACATTGTGCCATAAACTTAGCACCAACATCTTTAAATGCCATTGTTGGTCCATGAAACAATTCTAAAGAAGCAATATTATCATCCACTTTTACCAATGGAAAATCAAAAGAAACAGTTTTTGCAACAATGTCTTTTAATTTTTCAGTAGGAATTTCATCACCAACAAATTGCTTAATTACTTCGTACGCAATTTCATGGTTTGAATACTCAGAAATATTTTCAATAAAGTCTTTTGAAAGTTTTGTGATATTATCTGGAAAATAGATTCCTCTGTCTTTTGCTAAACCTTGAACAACTGCGTTTTTAAAAGTTGAAATTGGCGATTTATGATGTAAACTATAATATTTCATATTATTTTTCTTCAAGTATTTTTATTCCTTCGGGATTCACTTTTGAAATAAACATTTCAAAATCAATTCCTGTATTTTTATAACTTTCTTCTATGTTTTTGTAAACATTTTCAGCAACTTTATCCCCTTTACATAAAGCAAATATTGTTGGTCCAGAACCGCTAATTCCTGCACCTAAAGCACCCGCTTTTATTGCTGCATTTTTAACATTGTCAAAAAACGGAATTAAACTTTTACGAGCAGGTTCTACAATTACGTCTACTAAAGAATTGCTAATTAAATTATAATTATTGGTATATAAACCGCTAATTAAACCACCAACATTAGCCCATTGTGTAACTGCGTCTTTTAGTGGGATTTCTGTAGGTAAGACATCTCTAGAATCTTTTGTTTTTACTTCTATTTGTGGATGAATTGCAACTACTCTCAATTCACTAGGAACTGGTAATTTTACAATTTCTAGAGGTTGGTAACTTCTTACTAAAACAAAACCACCATAAACTGCTGCTGCAACATTGTCTGCAATAGCAGAACCACAAGCAACTTCTTCACCAAACATGGCAAATTTTGTTAATTCTAAATCAGAATAAATATTCCCTAATAATTTATTTGCGCCAAAAGCTGCACCTGCAGCACTTGCAGCAGAACTACCTAATCCGCTTCCTGGAGAAAAACCTTTATGAATTGTTAATTCAATTCCGAAATCTGCATCTGCTTCATTCAGTATTTTTTTAACAACAGCACTTGCAGCATTTTCATCAATATTATAAGTTAAATCTGCTCCAGTAATATTTGTTATTTTAACGCCTTTATCAGTTGTTTTTGTAAAGGTCATTTCATCTCCAATTGCATCAACAGCAAAACCTAGAGAATCAAATCCGCAAGAAACATTGGCAACAGTTGCAGGAGAAAATATTTTTAAATAGTTCATTTTATTATTTATTAGCAATTCTTATTACATCTGCAAAAATACCAGAAGCAGTAACATCTGCGCCAGCTCCAGCTCCTTTTATAATTAAAGGGTTTTCTGGGTATCTGTCTGTAAAAAATAATACAATATTATCACTTCCTTCTAAATTATAAAAAGGATGATTTGAAGCGATGTTTTGTAAACCAACATTTGCTTTTCCGTTAACAAATTCTGCAACATATTTTAAACGGCAATCTTTATCGTTTGCTTCTTTAAATATATTTTGAAAATGCGCTTCGTTTTTTGTTAATGATGCGTAAAAATCATTATTATTAGTTGTTTTTAAACTCTCTTCAGGTAAAAAAGCATTGTTTTCAATATCAGATAATTCTAATTGATAGCCACTTTCTCTTGCTAAAATTAAAATTTTTCTAGCAACATCAACTCCACTTAAATCTATTTTAGGATCTGGTTCTGTATATCCTTCTTCTTGAGCCGCTGCAACAACATCATGAAAAGTTGAATCTGCATTAAAGTTATTAAAAACAAAATTTAAGCTTCCAGATAATACTGCTTGAATTTTATGAATTCTGTCTCCAGAGTTAACTAAATTCTTTAAAGTATCTATAATTGGTAAACCTGCACCAACATTAGTTTCAAATAAGAAAGAAGCATTGTATTTTCTAGAAACTTGTTTTAAAGTTTTATAATTATCAAAACTAGAAGCACATGCAATTTTGTTACAAGTTACTACAGAAATACTATCGCGTAAATATTTTTCATAAATTTCTGATACTTGCTGGTTTGCAGTATTGTCTATAAAAACACTATTTATATGATTGCTTTCTTTAACTTTTTTATGAAAACTGTCTAAAGTTGTAGGTTCTCCGTTTGCTAATGCATCTTTCCAATTATTTAGATCGATACCATTATCATCGAAAGCCATTTTTTTAGAATTCGCAACTCCGATAACCTTAATACTTAATTTTAAATTTTCTTTTAAGAATTTCTTTTGTTGATGAATTTGTGCTAAAAAGCGCTCGCCAACATTACCAACACCAGTTACAAATAAGTTTAATTGTTTCGTTCTTTCTTCAAAGAATTGCTCGTGTAACGTATTTAATGCTTTTTTTGCATCGTATTTATTAATTACTGCTGAAATATTTTTTTCAGAAGAACCTTGTGCAATTGCTCTTACATTTACGTTATTTCTACCTAAAGCGCTAAACATTTGTCCGCTTAAACCTTGGTAGTTTTTCATACTTTCTCCAACAACTGCAATAATTGCTAAGTCACTTTCAATAATAATTGGTTTTATTTTTTTTCTATCTATTTCTATGCTAAAAGTGTCGTCTAAAAGTTCTTTTGCTTTTGCTGCATCATTTTCATAAACACCAACACAAATTGAATGTTCTGATGAAGCTTGAGTAATAAAAACAACGTTTATTTTTTGTTGAGAAAGTGTTTCAAATAAACGTTTAGAAAAACCTGGAATACCAATCATTCCACCACCTTCTAAAGTAATTAAGCTAATATTTTCTATATGTGAAATTCCTTTAACTTCATTTCCATTTTTAGGATTCTTACAAATTAAAGTTCCGGCACTTTCAGGCTCAAAAGTGTTTTTAATTTTAATAGGAATTTCTTTTCTTAAAGCAGGCTGAATTGTTGGTGGGTACAAAACTTTTGCACCAAAATGAGATAATTCCATTGCTTCTTCATAAGAAATTTCTGAAATAGGATAGGCTTGCTTTACAACTCTAGGGTTTGCAGTAAACATACCAGAAACATCTGTCCATATTTGTAATTCGCTTGCATTTAACGCAGCCGCAAAAATTGCTGCAGTAAAGTCTGAGCCACCTCTACCTAAAGTAGTTGTTTCTCCTTCTAAATTAGAAGAAATAAAACCACCTAAAACAATAACTTTATGCTTATTTTCTTCAAAAAATGAAGTAATATTATCGTTTGTGATTTTAAAATTTATTTGCGCATTTAAAAAGTCGTTGTTAGTAATAACAAGGTCTCTACTGTCTTTGTGGTTTGCATCTAATAATTCTTTTGCAGCATTAGCAATTATGTAAGAAGAAAGTCTTTCACCAAAACTAGAAACTTTTGCAAGTGTTTTATCAGATAATTCTTGTAATAAAAAAATACCTTCGTAAATAGATTGTAATCTGTTAAAAAGATAGGTAACTTCCTCAGAAACTTCTTTTTTATTTTTTGTAATTAAATCATTAATAACATTAAAATGCAAATCTTTAATAGTTTCTAAAATATCTTTAGCAGCGTTTATATCTCCTAAAGCAGCGGTTGTTGTTGCTAGTAATTTATCTGTTGTTTTACCAAAAGCAGAAACTACTACTGCAATTTTTTGATTTTTAGATTCTTTAGCTATAATTGCTAAAACTTTTTTTATGTTTTCTGAGTTTGCGACAGATGAACCGCCAAATTTTAATACTTTCATTGGTAATGAATAGTTTGTGAAATTTATTTTTTATTGAATTAATTTCGATAAAATTCGAAATTATATATGACCTAAATTGATATGAATATATAGAACCCCTAAAGGGTAATAGTTGTAGAAGAAGTGCGTGTAATGGTATCCATAGAAAGACCAACTATAGAAATAGTTTGAATGGTTTTTGTATATAGATTAGAAATATTCACGTAACAAAAGTATTATTTATATTTAATTAGACATTGTTTAATGTGAATTATTTCGAGAAACAATGTAATTAATTTGATATTGATAAAATTAGGTTGTTTAAAATATGAAATTACAACTGTTTGTTTCTTTAATTTAATTTTTCTTTAATTATTAAAGAAATAGGTTTGTTTTCAATTTTACTTTCTAACCAAGATAGAATGTCTAAATACAAAAAAGCTCTTTTTTCATAAGGATGATTTTCAAATGTTTTTAGTTTTGCATGAATTTTCTTGAATTCATTTTTTATTTCATGCGGAAAAACATCACTTAAATCTCTAATAGAAGTTAGAAATACTTTTTGTACTTCTTGTAGGTTTTCCATTTTTAATAAAAACTTATAAGTGTCTAAAAACTGTCTTTCTAAGTCATAATCTAAACCACATTCATAATGTGCAATTAAGTTTAAAATACGTGCAAAACATTGTAAGTCTTCTGCAGAACTTAAGTTTTTAGATTTTATAATTTTCTGTAAATAAGCTATACATAACCTGTTTTTTCCCATACCAAAGTATAGGCAAGCAATTTTGTAATAAAGTAAAACAACATAATGGTTGTCTAGTCTGTTTTTATACTGTTCTATTTTTGCATTAATAATGTCTACTAAATATTCTCCCTCTTCAAAAGTACCTTCTAAAAAGTGAAGGTGTAACTTGTTAGAATAAAAATATAGAAAAATTAGAAGCTCTGTATTTGTATTTAGAGGAATTTCTTTGTTTTCTATTTCTGTTTCAAAAGAGGTTAATTCCTCTTTAAAAGTAGAGATTTTTTTAACTAAAAAAGAAGCTTCTAATAAGTAGTTTTTAGACTTTAGGTAAAAAACAGGATGTAAATGAATAAGTTTAGAACTATCAAATAAGTCTACACATTTTTTAGCGTATTTATAACTCAGTAAAAAATCTTGAATTAAAAAACTATGCCATAAATGTGCTTTGTATAGCCACAGTTTTTCTCTAAAGCCTAAATTTTGATATTTATATTTAGGCATTCTGTCGTTAAAATATTTCTCTACAAACTGTAACTCTTCTTCATTTTTTACATACCCGTTTTGTAATAGGTGGCTGTACAACTGTAAAGATAAATTAGATAGTTTACTGGCAATAACATTTTGCTGACTAAGTTCTTTTGCCTGCACAGATAATTGGTTGGCTCTAGTACTTATACTTCTTGTAATGTATTGTGTTTCTATAACTTTTTCTAACTCTACAATTTCATAAGCAATGTTTTTTTCTTCATTATCTAAAGCCATGTTTTTGGCTTTTTCTAAAAGTTTTAAACTCTGTTTATACAATCCTTTTTGATATAAAACCGTTGCAAAGTCTAACTGCTCCCTAATTTGAATTCTTACATTTTTATGTGCAGGATTTAAACGAAGACTAATTAAAATTTGTTTGTATAAATGTGCTTTTAAGTTAGAAAGTTGTTGCTTAGAAACAATTCCACTTCCAATAATTACTTTTTCATCATAGATTTTTAACTTCTCTAAAAATTTAAATAAAGAAAAAAATTTAGCATCAATATTACCACCTAATCTTCCTACATAGAGATTAAATTGCCTTTTTTCAGACTTAGTTAAAGACTTAATAAGAACAAAAAGAGCATCATTTTGTTGATTGGCGGATGTAATGATTTTACTCATAATATATTGGTAATCAGTTTTTTAATTATTTTTAATTTCCTTTAGAAATCGTATGTAATTAAATATTACTTAATGAATTGAAAAGGCAAGATATATATTTGATTTATAATAAAGACAATCTTTACAGAAATTATGCAAGACAATCAAGTACAAATTTTCGACACAACACTAAGAGACGGAGAACAAGTTCCTGGGTGTAAATTAGACACAAATCAGAAATTAGTAATTGCTGAAAGATTAGATTTATTGGGAGTAAATGTAATTGAAGCAGGTTTTCCTGTTTCTAGCCCTGGAGATTTCAAATCGGTATCAGAAATTGCAAAAATTGTAAAAAATGCAACTGTTTGTGGTTTAACAAGAGCAGTAGAAAATGATATAAAAGTAGCTGCAGAAGCTTTAAAATATGCTAAATTCCCTAGAATTCATACTGGTATTGGTACTAGTGATTCTCATATAAAATTTAAATTTAATTCTACTAGAGAAGCAGTTATAGAGCGTGCAATAAAAGCAGTTTCTTATTCTAAATCTTTTGTAAATGATGTAGAATTTTATGCAGAAGATGCTGGTAGAACAGATAATGAGTATTTAGCAAGAGTTTGTGAAGCAGTAATTAAAGCAGGAGCAACTGTTTTAAATATTCCAGATACAACTGGTTATTGTTTACCAGAAGAATATGGAGCAAAAATAAAATATTTACGAGAAAACGTAAAAGGAATAGAAAATGTTATCCTTTCTTGTCATTGTCATAATGATTTAGGTATGGCAACTGCAAATTCAATTGCAGGTGTTATAAATGGGGCAAGACAAATAGAATGTACAATTAATGGAATTGGAGAAAGAGCAGGAAATACAGCATTAGAAGAAGTTGTTATGGTGCTAAAACAACATCCATATTTAAATTTAGAAACAAGTGTAAATACAAAACTTTTGTATGACACAAGTATTTTAGTACGTGAAAGTATGGGAATGCCTGTTCAGCCAAATAAAGCTATTGTTGGTGCAAATGCTTTTGCACACAGTTCTGGTATACACCAAGATGGAGTAATTAAAAATAGAGAAACATATGAAATTATGGATCCTGAAGATGTTGGTGTTACAGAAAGTGCAATTGTTTTAACTGCAAGAAGTGGTAGAGCAGCATTGGCTTATAGAGCTAAAAAAATTGGTTATGAACTAACAAAAGTACAGTTAGATGTTGCTTATAATGCATTTTTAAGTACAGCAGATAAGCAAAAAGAAGTAAAAGACGAAGATATTCATAGCATAATGGAAGAGGTAAATAGAACTTCTAAAATAGCAATGGCATAATAATTTTATAGCGAAAAAAAAATGAAATATACAATCGCAGTAATTCCAGGAGATGGTATTGGACCAGAAGTAACAAACCAAGCAAAGAAAGCGTTAGATGCAGTTGCAGAAGTATACGATCATATATTTTTATATAAAGAAGCTCAAATGGGTGCTTGTGCAATAGATGCAACAGGAAACCCTTTGCCAGAAGAAACAATAAAAGTTTGTAAAGATGCAGATGCAATTTTATTTGGAGCTATTGGAGATCCCAAATATGATAATGATCCTTCAGCAAAAGTAAGACCAGAACAAGGCCTTTTAAAACTTAGACAAGATTTAGGTTTATTCTGTAATGTTAGACCTGTTAAAGCTTTTGATAGTTTGATAAAAAACTCTCCATTAAAAAGAGAAATTATTAAAGGAACAGATATTGCTATTTTTAGAGAGTTAACTGGTGGTATTTATTTTGGAAAGAAAGAATTAAGTGAAGATGGTAAAATAGCTTTTGATGGCTGTTCTTATTCTGTTGAAGAAATTTCTAGAATAACACATTTGGCTTTTAAAGCTTCGCAAAGTAGAAGAAAAAAAGTGACTTTGGTTGATAAAGCAAACGTTTTAGAAACTTCTCGTTTATGGAGAAAAACAGTTACAGAAATAGCAAAACAATATAAAGATGTAACGTTAGAATTTTTGTTTGTAGATAATGCTGCTATGCAATTAATTCTAAATCCTAAACAGTTTGATGTAATTCTTACAGAAAACTTATTTGGAGACATTATTTCTGATGAAGCAAGTGTTATATGTGGTTCTATAGGTTTATTAGCATCATCTTCAATAGGGAAAAGAAACGCTTTATTCGAGCCTATTCATGGATCTTTTCCGCAAGCAAAAGGTAAAGATATTGCAAATCCTTTAGCATCAATTTTATCTGCAGCCATGATGTTAGAACATCTAGGTTTGCATGAAGAAGCAGATGCAATAGAAAGAGCGGTAGAGAAATCTTTAACTTTAGGAATTACCACAGAAGATATAAAAGGTAAAAATAAATACCCAGCATCAACATCTAAAGTAGGTGATTTTGTTGCAGATTATATTGCAAATCAACAAGATAGTAATCTTAATTTTAAGAACATTCACATGGGGCAAAGTACTATTATTTAAGTAATTTTTTCTATGTAGTTTAATGTTGAAAAATATTTTTTTAAAAAAAGTTTACTAAATTAATTAGGTTTATTGAATTTAATTTTTCAATATTTGAAGACAATATGAACAAACAAATATTAAATATTATTTCTATTATTATCGTCATCGTAATTATTACGACATGATAAGGAAGTGCTATTTATATTTTTTATAAACAAACCTTCCACTAAAATGGAAGGTTTTTTTATGTGATTATTTTAAAAGTTGAATATCATAATAAAAAACACTTAAAATATTGATTTGTAGTGTTTTGAGTTATTTTTTTAACACCTGAATTTAAACATAAGCATTGAATTTTATTCAATAAAAATAGAGAAACATAGTAATTTAGACAACAAATTGAAGAAAACAATAAATGGAATTAAATAAACACAGCAAAAGATTAACACAAGATGAATCTCAGCCAGCATCGCAAGCAATGTTGTATGCAGTAGGTTTAACAGATGAAGATATGAGCAAAGCTCAAGTTGGTATTGCAAGTACTGGTTACGATGGTAACCCTTGTAATATGCATTTAAACAATTTGGCAGCAGAAGTTAAGGTAGAATCTAAAATTGCAGGTTTAGTTGGTTTAGGATTTAATACAATTGGTGTTTCAGATGGTATTTCTATGGGAACTTCTGGTATGAATTATTCATTAGCATCTAGAGATATTATTGCAGATTCTATAGAAACTGTAATGAATGCTCAAAGTTATGATGCGTTGGTTTCTGTAGTTGGTTGTGATAAAAATATGCCAGGAGCAGTAATTGCAATGTTACGTTTAAATCGTCCATCAATTATGATGTATGGTGGTACAATTGCATCAGGAAATTATAAAGGAAGAAAATTAAATATTGTTTCTGCTTTTGAAGCTTTAGGTCAAAAAGTTGCCGGAGAAATAGAGGAAGAGGAATATAGAGAAATTATAAAAAGAGCAATTCCTGGAGCTGGAGCTTGTGGAGGTATGTACACAGCAAATACAATGGCTTCTGCAATAGAATGTATGGGATTTGCATTGCCTTATAATTCATCTATTCCTGCTGAAAATCCGAATAAGTTATCTGAAGCAGAAAGAACAGCTTTGGCAATTAAGAATTTATTAGAATTAGATTTAAAACCTTTAGATATTATTTCTAAAAAATCTTTAGAAAATGCCATTGCAATTGTAAATGCTTTGGGTGGTTCTACAAATGCAGTTTTACACTTTTTAGCAATTGCACATGCTGCAGATATAGAGTTTACTTTAGAAGATTTTCAAAGAGTTTCAGACAGAACTCCTTTAATTGCAGATCTAAAACCTTCAGGAAAGTACTTAATGGAAGATGTTCATGGAGTTGGAGGAACGCCTGCAATTATGAAATATTTATTAGATAATGGTTATTTACATGGAGATTGTTTAACAGTTACAGGTAAAACATTGGCAGAGAATCTTGCAGATGTAGAGGCAATGGAATTTGAAGATCAAGATGTAATTTTCCCAAAAGACAAAGCATTAAAATCATCAGGAAACATTCAAATAATTTATGGAAATCTTGCAACAGAAGGAGCTGTAGCAAAAATCTCTGGAAACGAAGGTTTGCTTTTTGAAGGAAAAGCAGTTGTTTACGATGGAGAACAAGCAGCAAATACAGGTATTTCTAATGGAGAAGTAGAAAGAGGAGATGTAGTCGTCATTAGATATGTTGGACCTAAAGGAGGACCAGGAATGCCAGAAATGTTAAAACCAACTTCTTTAATTATGGGAGCAGGTTTAGGGAAATCTGTAGCTTTAATTACAGATGGTCGTTTTTCTGGAGGAACTCATGGTTTTGTGGTTGGACATATTACACCAGAAGCACAATCTGGTGGTGCAATTGGTTTGTTAGAAACTGGTGATAAAATTAGAATTAGCGCAGAAGATAATTCAATTAATGTTTTATTATCTGATGAAGAGTTAGCTAAAAGAAAAACGAATTGGGTTGCACCGGCATTAAAGCATAAAAAAGGAATTTTATACAAATACGCAAAATCAGTAGCATCTGCATCAAAAGGATGTATAACTGACGCTTAATAATATATAATATGGAAACACAAACCATAAAAAATAAAGAAAAAGCTACTAAAACTACAGAACGTATTTCTGGTAGCGAGGCAATTGTTAGATGCCTTATAGAAGAAGGAGTTAAGATTTTGTACGGTTATCCTGGAGGGGCAATTATGCCTGTTTATGATGAACTTTATAAATATCAAGATAAAATTCATCATGTATTAACACGTCATGAGCAAGGTGCAACGCATTCAGCACAAGGTTACGCTCGTATTTCTGGAGAAGTTGGGGTTGCTATGGCAACTTCAGGGCCTGGGGCAACCAATTTAATAACAGGTATTGCAGATGCACAAATAGATTCTACACCAATGGTTTGTATTACTGGTCAGGTTTTTTCTCATTTATTGGGAAGCGATGCCTTTCAAGAAACCGATATTGTTGGTATTTCTACACCAGTTACCAAGTGGAATTGTCAAGTAACAAAAGCATCAGATATTCCAGAAGCTATTGCAAAAGCATTTTATATAGCTAAAAGCGGAAGGCCAGGACCTGTTTTAATAGATATTACTAAGGACGCTCAAATGGAAATGTTTGATTTTTCATATGAAAAGTGTACTAAAGTAAGAAGTTATGTTCCTATTCCTAAAACAGTAGAAGGTTCTTTAGAAGCTGCTGCAAAATTAATTAATGAAGCAAAGAAACCATTAGTTGTTTGGGGGCAAGGAGTAATTTTAGGGAAAGCAGAAGAAGCATTTAAAGCAGTAATTGAAAAAGCAGGAATTCCTTCTGCATGGACAATTCTAGGAGTTTCTGCAATTCCTACAAAACACCCTCTAAATGTTGGTATGGTTGGTATGCATGGTAATTATGCACCAAATGTTCTAACAAATGAATGTGATGTTTTAATTGCAATAGGAATGCGTTTTGACGATAGAGTTACAGGGAAGTTAGATGAGTATGCAACACAGGCAAAAATTATTCATTTTGAAATAGATCCTGCTGAAGTAGATAAAAACGTTAAAACAGATGTTGCAGTTTTGGGTGATGCAAAAGCTAGCTTAGAAGCAATTTTACCGTTAATAAATGAAAACTCTCATACAGATTGGCATCAGAAATTTAAAGATTTATATGCTATCGAATATGAAAAAGTAATAAAAGACGATATACACCCAACTAAAGAAGGTTTAACAATGGGTGAGGTTTTAAACCAAATTAATACCTATAGTAACGGTGATGCTGCCATCGTTTCAGATGTTGGGCAACACCAAATGATTGCTTGTAGATATGCAGAATTCAATAAAACTAAAAGTAATATTACTTCTGGTGGTTTGGGTACAATGGGCTTTGGTTTGCCAGCTGCAATTGGAGCAAAAATGGCGGCACCAGATAGAGAAGTGGTTTCTATTTCTGGAGACGGTGGTTATCAAATGACAATTCAAGAATTAGGAACTATTTTTCAGCAAAAAGCAGCTGTAAAAGTGGTAGTTTTAAATAATGATTTCTTAGGAATGGTACGTCAGTGGCAACAGTTGTTTTTTGATAAACGATATGCATCAACAGAAATGGTAAATCCTAATTTTGTTGCGATAGCAGAAGGATATTATATAAAAGCAAGAAAAGTTACTAAACGAGCAGATTTAGCAGAAGCTGTTAAAGAAATGATGGAAAGTAAAGAAGCTTATTTTTTAGAGGTTTGTGTAGAAAAAGAAGGAAATGTATTTCCAATGATTCCTACAGGAGCAAGTGTTTCAGATATAAGACTAGCGTAATATGAATACAGAAAAACAATTATATACCATATCTGTTTATACAGAAAATAACATTGGATTGTTAAATAGAATTTCAGCAATTTTTCAGAGAAGACATATAAATATAGAGAGTTTAAATATTTCTCCTTCAGAAATTGAAGGAGTTGCTAAATTTACTATTGTTGTAAATATGATCGAAGAAAATGTAAAGAAAATAATTGGTCAGATAGAAAAGCAAGTAGAGGTAATTAAGGCATATTATCATGATTTAGATAATATTATTTATCAAATTTCTGGGTTGTTTAAAATTAAATCTGAATTGTTGTTTGAAGAACGCCAAATTCAGAATATAATTAAAGAAAGTAACGCTAGAATTGTTACGGTAAATAAAGACTTTTTTGTGCTAGAAAAATCTGGTAAGAAAGAAGAAATAGTGGCACTTTACAATCAGTTAAGTGTATTTGGTATTATGCAATACACACGTTCTGGTTTAATTGCGGTTACTAAAGAAGAAATGAAAATATCAACATTGTTAGAAACATACAACAACTAAATAAAGAGAAATGTCAAATTATTTTAACACATTAACATTAAGAGAGAAATTAGAGCAATTAGGGAAATGTAGATTTATGGACGCTTCAGAATTTGAAGACGGAGTAAGCGCATTAAAAGGTAAGAAAATTGTTATTGTAGGTTGTGGTGCACAAGGTTTAAACCAAGGTTTAAACATGAGAGATTCTGGTTTAGACATTTCTTATACATTAAGAAAAGCAGCAATAGATCAAAAAAGAGAGTCTTTTGTAAATGCTTCTTCTAACGGTTTTACAGTTGGTACTTATGAAGAGTTATTGCCAACTGCAGATTTGGTAATTAATTTAACACCAGATAAACAACATACTAATGTTGTAAAAACGGTAATGCCTTTAATGAAAAAAGGAGCAACATTAAGCTATTCTCATGGTTTTAATATTGTAGAGGAAGGAATGCAAATACGTGAAGATTTAACGGTAATTATGGTAGCGCCAAAATGCCCTGGATCTGAGGTGAGAGAAGAATATAAAAGAGGATTTGGTGTGCCAACTTTAACTGCGGTTCATCCAGAAAATGATCCTGAAGGAAAAGGTTGGGCGCAAGCTAAGGCTTATGCAGTTGCAACAGGAGGTAATAGAGCAGGTGTTTTAGAATCTTCGTTTGTTGCTGAAGTAAAGTCAGATTTAATGGGAGAACAAACTATTTTATGTGGTTTGTTACAAACAGGAGCTATTTTGTCTTTTGATAAAATGGTAGAAAAAGGAATTGAGCCTGGTTATGCAGCAAAATTAATTCAATATGGTTGGGAAACTGTAACAGAAGCTTTAAAACATGGCGGAATTACCAATATGATGGACAGGTTGTCTAATCCTGCAAAAGTAGAAGCTTTTAGAATTTCAGAAGAATTAAAAGAAATTATGCGTCCGTTGTTTCAAAAACATATGGATGATATTATGACTGGTCATTTTTCTAAAACAATGATGGAAGACTGGGCTAATGATGATAAAAACTTATTAACTTGGAGAGCTGCAACAGGAGAAACTGCTTTCGAAAAACAAGAAATTACTTCAGATGAAATTTCTGAACAAGAATACTTTGATCATGGTACTTTATTAGTTGCCTTTGTAAGATCTGGAGTAGAATTGGCTTTTGAAGCAATGACAGATTCTGGTATTATTGCTGCTTCTGCTTATTACGAATCTTTACATGAAACGCCATTAATTGCAAATACAATTGCAAGAATGAAATTGGCTGAAATGAACCGTGTAATTTCTGATACTGCAGAATATGGTTGTTACTTATTTGATCATGCCTGTAAACCTTTATTAACTGATTTTATGAAAACAGTTGATACAAATATTATTGGGAAGAAATTTACAGATTCTAATGCTGTAGATAACCAAGAGTTAATTAAAATTAACGATATAATTAGAAACCATCCAGTTGAAATTGTAGGAGCAAAATTAAGAGCTTCTATGACAGCAATGAAAGTAATAAAATCGGCATAAAAAAAATCCCCCAATTTTTATATAAAACCTGTCAGATTGAAAAGTTTGACAGGTTTTCTTTTCATATTATACCTATGCAAACAAAACAAATTTATTTTCCAAGTTTAGAAAATGTACAAGCCGCTTCTAAGAAATTAGAAGGCGTGGCATATAAAACACCTTTAAGTCAAAACTTAAATTTATCTAAAGAATTAGATGCAACTATTCTGTTTAAAAGAGAAGATTTACAAGTTGTACGTTCTTATAAAATTAGAGGCGCCTATAATAAAATGTCTTCTTTAAGTAATGAAGAAAAACAACGAGGAATTGTTTGTGCAAGTGCAGGAAATCATGCACAAGGTGTTGCTTTATCTTGTAAGTTATTGCAAATAAAAGGAACTATTTTTATGCCTTCTCCAACACCAAATCAGAAAATAAACCAAGTAAAAATGTTTGGTGAAGATTTTATAGAAGTGGTAATTGAAGGAGACACTTTTGATGATGCTTTTAACGCAGCAACTTTAGAATGTAATTCAAAAAACAAAATATTTATTCATCCTTTTAATGATGAAAAAGTTATCGAAGGGCAAGCTACTGTTGGTTTAGAAATACTAAAGCAAACAGATAAAAAAATAGATTATGTTTTTGTTCCAATCGGTGGTGGTGGTTTGTCTTCTGGCCTTTCATCAATATTTAAAAAATTGTCTCCAGAAACTAAAATTATTGGGGTAGAGCCAGAAGGAGCGCCTTCAATGCTAACTTCAATAATAAACAAAAAGAATACTACTCTGGATAAAATAGATTCTTTTGTAGATGGTGCTGCAGTTAAAAAAGTAGGAGATTTAAACTTTGAAATCTGTCAACAAAATTTAGATGAAGTTGTAACAGTTCCCGAAGGTAAAATTTGCCAAACAATTTTAGATTTATATAACAAGGATGCAATTGTAGTAGAACCTGCAGGTGCCTTAAGTATTGCTGCTTTAGATTTATTTGCTAATAAAATAAAAGGTAAAAACGTTGTTTGTGTAGTTAGTGGTAGTAATAATGATATTACAAGAACAGCAGAAATTAAAGAGCGTGCTTTATTATATGCCAACTTAAAACATTATTTTATTGTAAAATTTCCTCAAAGAGCTGGAGCTTTAAAAGAGTTTGTAGCAGAAATATTAGGACCTAATGATGATATTACTCATTTTGAATATACAAAGAAAACAAATAGAGAAAATGGTGCTGCTGTTGTTGGTCTAGAATTAAAGACTTCAGAAGATTTAGCTCCTTTAATTCAAAGAATGAAAGAAAGAAGTTTTTTTGGCGACTATCTAAATAATAAACCAGATTTATTTCAGTTTTTGGTGTAATTATTTCAGCCTTTAAAACATTAAATAAAATTAGATAGTCGAAATCCTTTTCGCCTTTTATATAAGAAGAGAAGTGTTTTGATGTTATTTTTAGTTAATTTTGAAGCATTAATAATTATGCCTTATTTATGGCTTATTATTTTTAGAAAATTTATAAAATTCAATTTATGGAGAATACGTTTAAGGAAATTCCGAACGAATATAAAATTACTTCACTTGTTAATCAAAATACATATTTAGTTGGTGGAGAGTTGAAAGAATGGAAAGGGGAGAGTGCAGAAGTATATTCTACAATTTCGTCTACTAAAGAGTATAAGCAAACGTTATTAGGAACTGTTCCAAATTTAACAGAAAACGAGGCTTTAGAAGCTTTAGAAGCTGCTTCTAAAGCATATGGCAGAGGTCAGGGTTTGTGGTCTACTATGAAAGTTGAAGGTAGAATTGCTGCTATGGAAAAGTTTGTTGCTCAAATGAAAACCAAAAGAGCAGAAATTGTAAAATTATTAATGTGGGAAGTTGGTAAAGCTTTGCCAGATTCTGAAAAAGAATTTGATAGAACCATTGAGTATATTTACGATACTATTGAAGACTATAAGCAAATGGATAGAGATTCTGCTAAGTTTGAAAAAAATAGTGGAGTGCATGCTCATATAAGAAGAGGTCCTTTAGGAGTTGTTCTTTGTTTAGGACCTTATAATTACCCTTTAAATGAAACTTTTGCGTTATTAATACCTGCTTTAATTATGGGTAATACAGCTGTTTTTAAGCCAGCAAAACATGGAGTTTTATTATTAACACCATTATTAGAGGCTTTTCAAACTAGTTTTCCAGCAGGTGTTGTAAATATAATTTACGGTAGAGGTAGAACGTTGGTTACTCCAATAATGAAAACAGGTAAAGTAGATGTTTTAGCATTAATAGGAAACAGTAAATCTGCAAATGCTATTCAAGCAAATCATCCTCAGAAAAATAGGTTACGTCTAGTTTTAGGTTTAGAAGCAAAAAACCCAGGTATAGTTTTACCAGATGCAGATTTAGATTTAGCTATTAATGAGTGTTTAGCAGGAGCAACTTCTTTTAACGGGCAACGTTGTACAGCATTAAAAATACTATACGTTCATAAAGATATTGTAGAGGAATTTAATAAGCGTTTTGCTGCTAAGGTAGATGCTTTAAAGTTTGGTAATCCTTGGGAAGATGGTGTAAAGTTAACGCCTTTACCAGAACCTGGAAAGCCTGCTTATATTCAAGAATTAATAGATGACGCTACTAAAAAAGGAGCGAAAATTATTAATAAAAAAGGAGGAGAAACTATTGAGAATTATATATTTCCAGCAGTTTTATATCCTGTATCAAAAGATTCAAGAGTTTTTGAAGAAGAGCAATTTGGGCCAGTTACTCCAATAGTTTCTTTTAATAATATTCAAGAACCTTTAGATGATATGGCAGCCTCTAATTACGGACAGCAAGTAAGTGTTTTTGGTAGTGAAGTTAAAACTTTGGCGCCTTTAATAGATGCTCTTGTAAATTTGGTTTGTAGGGTAAATTTAAATAGTGCAGCACAAAGAGGGCCAGATGTATATCCTTTTACAGGAAGAAAAGATTCTGCGGTAAGTACCTTAAGTGTGCACGATGCGCTGCGTTCTTTTTCTATTAGAACTTTTGTTGCGGCAAAAGACACTGATTATAATAACGCAATTTTACAAGAGTTGTTAGATAAAAAAGTATCTAACTTTATTAGTACAGATTATATTCTTTAGAAAAAAAAGGTTTTTAAAAATATCTCTTTTCTAGTTTAGAAAAGAGATATTTTTTTTATAGATAATTTATACCTTTACTGTAAACATCGGTTTTAGAGCTTTTTTAGAAAGGTTTTTAGCAACACTACCTGTAAATAAGTGTGATATTCCGCTTCTACCATGTGTGCTTAGGGCAATTAAATCTGCTTTTTTTTCTTTAGAAAAGTTAATAATACCTTTTTCAACAGAAGTATCATTATAAATATTAATAGAATGTTTGGGTAGTTTATAGTCTTTTATAAATTCTTTTACTTTTTGTTTAGCGTTAAAAGTACTTTCAAACTGAGATGGTGTATTTACTTTTAATAAATGTATTTTACTATCAAAAGCAGCTGCAAAATCTAAGAATTTTGTAAAAACTTCTTTGTTTTCATTCTTAAAATTAGAAGCAAAAACTAAATTTTTCAATTTAATTTTTTTACTATCTTTTTTTACTACAATTACAGGTGTTCTAGAACTTCTAACAATTTTTTCTGTATTAGAACCAATCATTATTTCTTCAAATTCAGAGTGTCCTTTAGATCCCATTATTATTAAATCTGCATCAATTTTTTCGGCATACTTTTTTATGCCTTCAAACGGATTGCTTAATTTTATAAAATACTCAACATTAATATCTTCAGAAAAAAAAGTTTTTTTAAAATCTAATACTTTTTCTCGTGTTTTCCTTAAATATATCATGCTTTCCGGAATGCTAAATTTACTACCAGAACCCATATCTACAACTCCAGAAGGTATTTCTATTAAATGTATAAGATATACGGTGGCATTAGCTTTCTTAGCAATTTTAGCTGCCATTTTTGCAGCATATTCAGAAGGTTTTGAAAAATCAATTGGGACTAAAATTTTTTTCATAATACAGAAATTTTAAGTTCAAAAATATCGTGTATATAAAGTTACAAAAAAATAATGAATTAGAGTTGGTTTGGTAAATCATAAACAATTCGTATATTTGCACCGAAATTTATAGTAAATGAAGAAGGAAGGGGACTCAAAAGTCCCCTCTTTTTATACTTCATTTTAAGGTTTAGCATGAATCAAACAAAGGTAAAAGACTTAATAGACGAGGCATTAGCACTTAATGAGTCATTGTATTTAATAGAATTATCAATATCTGAAAACAACAAAATTCAAGTAGTTGTAGATGGAGATACTGGTGTTCCTTTAAGTGAATGTATTAGAATTAGCAGAAATGTTAATGATAATTTAGATAAAGAGGAAGAAGATTACTCTTTAGAGGTTGCTACGCCAGATATTGCACATCCATTAAAAGTTAAAAGACAATATCTTAAGAATATTAATAGAATTCTTAAAGTAAAAACTGCAGAAGAAGAGTTCGAAGGAACTTTGGTAGAAGCAGATGAAGATAAAATTGTTTTACAATGGAAAGCAAGAGAGCCTAAGCCAATTGGTAAAGGTAAAGTTACTGTAGAAAAAACAGCAACTATAGAGTATAAGGAGATTAAAGAAGCAAAAGTGAAAATTGTATTTTAAGCAAAGATGTAATGGAGAATATAGCATTAATTGATTCGTTTTCGGAATTTAAAGATAATAAAAGTATAGATAGAGTAACACTTATGTCTATTCTTGAAGAGGTGTTTAGAGCTACTTTAAAACGTAAGTTTGGTTCTGATGATAATTTTGATATTATTATTAACCCTGATAAAGGAGATTTAGAAATCTGGAGAAATAGAGTTGTTGTTGCAGATGGTTTTTCTGAAGATGATAATGAAGAGATTGAGTTAGCGGAAGCAAGAAAAATTGAACCTGATTTTGAAATTGGAGAAGATGTTTCTGAAGAAGTAAAGTTAATTGATTTAGGAAGAAGAGCTATTTTAGCATTACGCCAAAACTTAATTTCTAAGATATATGAGCATGATAGCACAAATATCTTTAAGCAATTTAAAGAATTAGAAGGAGAGTTATACAGTGCAGAAGTTCACCACATTCGTCACAACGCAATTATTTTGTTAGATGATGAAGGTAACGAGATTGTATTGCCAAAAAGTGAGCAAATTCGTTCAGACTTCTTTAGAAAAGGAGATTCTGTAAGAGGTGTAATTAAAGCAGTAGAATTAAGAGGTAACAAACCTGCAATTATATTGTCTAGAACATCTCCTGCATTTTTAAATAAATTATTCGAGCAAGAAATTCCTGAAGTTTTCGACGGTTTAATTACTGTAGAAGGAGTTGCAAGAATACCAGGTGAAAAAGCAAAAGTAGCGGTAGATTCTTATGATGATAGAATTGATCCTGTTGGAGCTTGTGTAGGTGTTAAAGGATCTAGAATTCATGGTATAGTTCGTGAATTAGGTAATGAAAACATAGATGTTATTAATTACACTAAAAATGAGCAATTATTCATTTCAAGAGCATTAAGTCCTGCAAAAGTGACTTCAATGGAAATTGAAATGTATGAAGAAGAAAGAAATGGTAAAAAAGGACGTGTAAATGTTCTTTTAAAACCAGAAGAAGTTTCTAAAGCAATTGGTAGAGGCGGTGTTAATATTCGTTTAGCAAGTGAATTAACAGGTTACGAAATAGATGTTAAGAGAGAAGGTCTTGAAGAAGAAGATGTTGAATTAACAGAATTTAGTGATGAAATTGAAGCTTGGGTAATTAAAGAATTTAAGAACATCGGTCTAGATACTGCTAGAAGTGTGTTAGAAGCTAGTGTTCAAGAATTAGTTAAAAGAACTGATTTAGAAGAAGAAACTATTTTAGAAGTTCAAAGAATTTTGAAAGAAGAATTCGAAGAATAGTTTTATAATTAAAGAGTAATCGTAAAAAAGTATATTTTTACAAAATTAAAGGCTAAAAAATAATATATGTCTGAAGGCAAAACAACGAGGCTTAACAAGGTTTTAAGAGAATTAAATATTTCTCTAGATAGAGCAGTAGAATATTTAGCAGATAAAGGTCATGAAATTGAATCTAGACCAACTACTAAAATTTCTGGTGATGTCTATCAAGTCCTGCTAGATGGTTTCCAAACAGATGCAAGCAAAAAAGCTGCGTCTAAGGAAGTTGGTGAGGAAAAGCGAAAAGAGAAAGAAGCAATTCGTGCAGAACTAGAAGCTAAGCAAGAGAGTAAAAGAGCAGAAGACGCTAAAAAAGAAGAAGTTCTTAAAGCAAAAGCCAAAAAATTAGAAGTTAAAACTATTGGTAAAATAGATATAGACAATCTTGGTAAACCTGCTCCTAAAAAAGAAGAGGTTAAAGAAGTTGAAACTAAAGTTGAAGCTCCTGCTGTAGAAACTCCAAAAGTAGATGTACCTGTTACAGAAGCTCCAAAAGTAGAAACAGTTTCAGAAAAACCTGCTATTAAAGAAGAGAAACCAGCTGTTAAAGAAGTAAAGGTTGAGAAGCCAATTTCTTTAGTAGAAAAGGAAGCTTCTAAAGTAGATAAGAAGGTAGAAGGGAAAAAAGATGGTTCTAAACAAGAAGAAAAAGTAGTTGAAGTTACTGCAGAAAATGCAGAAGCTATTAAAACTCAATATAAAAAGTTAGACGGACCAAACTTTACAGGTAAGAAAATTGATTTAAAACAATTTGAAAAACCTAAAAAGAAAAAGCCAGAAGCTAAGAAAGATGCTGCTTCAGATCCTAGAAAAAAACGTAAACGTATAGTAACTAAAGTTGGTGCACCTGGAAGCAGATCAGCAGCTAATAGACCTCCAAATAGTAGAGCAGGAAACGGTAGAGGACCATACAATAAAGGTAGAGGTGCTCAAAGACCAGCAAACGTTAAGAAAGAAGAGCCTACAGAAGCAGATATTCAGAAGCAAGTAAGAGAAACCTTAGAAAAACTTCAAGGAAAATCTTCTAAAGGTAAAGGAGCTAAATATAGAAGAAATAAGAGAGATGCTCGTAGAGAGCAATCTGATGCAGAATTAGAAGCACAAGCATTAGACAATAAAATACTAAAAGTAACAGAATTTGTTACTGTTAGTGAAATTGCTACAATGATGGATGTTCCTGTAACAAACATTATTTCTGCATGTATGTCTTTAGGTATGATGGTTACAATGAATCAGCGTTTAGATGCTGAAACTTTAGTAATTGTTGCTGAAGAATTTAATCACAAAGTAGAATTTGTTGGAGCAGAAGTAGAAGAGTCTATAGAAGAGGTTATAGATAAGCCAGAAGATTTAGAAACTCGTGCGCCAATTATTACGGTAATGGGTCACGTAGATCATGGTAAAACATCTTTACTAGATTATATTAGAAAAGCAAACGTAATTGAAGGTGAAAGTGGTGGAATTACACAACACATTGGTGCATATTCTGTAAAAGTTGGAGATCAAAAAATAGCATTTTTAGATACACCAGGTCACGAGGCCTTTACAGCAATGCGTGCACGTGGGGCGCAAGTAACAGATTTAGTTATTATTGTAGTTGCAGCAGATGATGATGTAATGCCGCAAACAAAAGAAGCAATTTCTCATGCGCAAGCAGCAGGAGTGCCTATTATATTTGCAATTAACAAGATTGATAAACCAAATGCAAATCCAGATAATGTAAAAACGCAATTATCTCAAATGAATTTGTTGATAGAAGAATGGGGTGGTAGCATACAATCTCAAGATATCTCAGCAAAACATGGAACAGGTGTTACAGAATTATTAGAGAAAGTTTTATTAGAAGCAGAAATTCTAGAATTGAAAGCAAACCCTAATAAAAATGCAACAGGAGCAGTAGTGGAAGCATTATTAGATAAGGGTAGAGGATATGTTTCTACTATATTAGTACAAGCTGGAACTTTAAATATTGGAGATTACTTGTTAGCAGGTAAGCACAGTGGAAAAGTAAGAGCGATGTTTGATGATAAAGGGAACAATTTAAAAGTTGCTGGACCATCTACACCAGTATCAATATTAGGTTTAGACGGAGCGCCACAAGCAGGTGATAAATTTGTAGTATTTGATGATGAAAGAGAAGCAAAACAAATTGCTTCTAAACGTTCTCAATTACAACGTGAGCAATCTGTAAGAACTCAGAAAACATTAACATTAGCAGAAATTGGTCGTAGAATAGCGTTAGGAGACTTTAAAGAATTAAACATTATATTAAAAGGAGATGTTGATGGTTCTGTAGAAGCCTTAACAGATTCTTTCCAGAAATTATCTACTGAAGAAATTCAAGTAAATATTTTACATAAAGGTGTTGGTGCAATTACAGAAAGTGATGTTTTATTAGCAACAGCTTCAGATGCAATTATTGTAGGATTTAATGTTAGACCACAAGGAAATGCAAGAGTAGTTGCAGATAGAGAAGAAGTAGATATTAGAACTTATTCTATTATTTATGATGCAATTAATGACCTTAAAGACGCAATGGAAGGAATGTTATCTCCTGAAATGAAAGAAGAGGTTACAGGTAATGTAGAGATTAGAGAAGTTTATAAGATTTCTAAAGTTGGTAACATTGCAGGTTGTATGGTTATGTCTGGTAAAATATTTAGAGATTCTCAAATTAGAATTATTAGAGATGGTATTGTAGTTCATGATGGTACATTAACATCGTTAAAGAGATTTAAAGATGATGTTAGAGAAGTAGCAAAAGGATATGATTGTGGACTTCAAATTAAAAACTATAACGACATTGTTGAAGGTGATGTTATAGAAGCTTATAAAGAAGTAGCAGTAAAAAAGAAGTTGAAATAAACTGATTTTTATATAAACTAAAAGCCGAAATTCATTTGAATTTCGGCTTTTTTTATTTCTTAATTTTAAAAAAGTATATTCACTTTAAATTACTTTTCTGCTTAGTTTTTCATTGGAATAACTATTGTTCCAGAAAACTCTTTTTTAAAGATTAAATTAGCTCTATCTGCCTCTAGCTTTGTTTTATAGTTACCTACTTGAACTTTCCATTCTGGATTGTTGTAAACTAAAGTTGTATTCACTCTAGGATATAAGATCTTAAACTTTGCGTCTTTACTTTTTGCAGTTCTTTCATTACCGTAATAAATTTGAATAGTATATCCAAACCCATTTAACTTATTGTAATTTCTCTTTTTCTCTAGTAGATTTTTAACTTCTTTACTATTTTTTGTTGTGTTTTGAGAGCTTAAAGTACCTATACAGGTGAATGTACAGAACAAAAAAATCTTTAAAAACAGTGTATTTTTCATAATCTTAAATGTTTCTACAAAAATAACGACTTGCTAAAGAATAAATTGAGTGTTTTTCTTATTTAGAACTATTATAAATTGATATTTAAGATTCTATTAGCTTTTCAAAATTTGGCAATATGTAGTACTTTTGTGAAACTGTTCAGAATGTGTTTTTTGAACGAAATTAGACACAATACTAAAATTATAGTTTGTATATATGAAAAGTGTAGCATTGCATAGTAGACTAAGCTCAGTACTTCTAAAAAGTCTTACATTACTTTTGTTTTTTGCGTTTAGCGTTTCTTCTTATTCTCAAGATGTAGATGAGGCTCGCCAAAAAGAAGGAAGAAAACTATTTAAATCTTTATGTGCCTCTTGTCATAAGTTAGACAAGAAGTTAGTTGGACCAGCATTAGGTGCTGTTGAAGAGCGTAGAGAAAACTCTTGGTTAAAATCTTGGATAAAGAATAATGCCGAGTTTCAAAAAGTAAATGCAGAAGCAGCTGAAGCAGCACAGTATAGTGCTACAGCAATGAATGCATTTCCTCAGTTAACGGATAAAAATATCGATGATATTTTATATTATACAACTGTAGGTGAAATTAAAAAAGCTCCAACAGCTGGTGAAGTTGTTGTTGGTGGTCAAGTGTTAGAAAATAACGGTCCACCAAGTTGGTTAATTTATTTATTAGCAGCTGCTATTGTTGTTGCGTTTTTAATGATTGCTAGTTTATTAAAGCAAGTAAGTGAATTAAAAGGAAATAAAAAGCCAGGTGTTCAGTCTAATTTAAGAAGAGATCTTCAAGAATTATGGGTTGGTGTTAAAGAGAATACTTTCTTAAAAGTAATGGGAACTATATTTGCGTTATTAGTTGGTGCTTATATTGTTTTTGGAACATTATTTAACGTAGGTGTAGATCAAGGTTATCAGCCAATTCAACCAATAGCTTTTTCTCATAAAATTCATGCAGGTGATAATAAGATAGATTGTCAATATTGTCATTCTTCAGCAAAGCATAGTAAGCATTCAGGTATTCCATCTGTAAATGTTTGTATGAATTGTCATAAATCTATTTCTGAGGTTGCAGAAGGAACCGAGATTGAGTGGAACGGACAAACTTACGGTAAAGAACAATTAGATCAAGAGATTGCTAAAGTGTATGATGCAGCAGGTTGGGATGCAGATGAGTTAGTTTATACAGGTAAAGAAAAGCCAGTAAAATGGATTCGCATTCATAATCTTCCTGATTTTGCTTATTATAATCACTCGCAGCACGTTACTGTTGCTGGTGTTAAATGTCAGAAATGTCATGGACCGGTAGAAGAGATGGATGAGATGTATCAATATTCTCCACTAACAATGGGTTGGTGTATAGACTGTCACAGAGAAACAAATGTAGATTTAAAAGGGAATGAATATTACGCTAAAATTCACGAACAATTAGCTAAGAAATATGGAGTAGAAAAAGTTACTATTTCTCAGTTAGGTGGTTTAGAATGTGGTAAGTGTCATTACTAATTAAAGATTAATATATTCAAAAATTAAAAGATAAGTGAAGTTGAATTTTCAGCTTTTTAAAATCTTTCAATCATTAAATAAAAAAGTATAAATGGCTTCAAACAAAAAATACTGGAAAAGTGTTGAAGAACTAAAAGATAGTTCTGTTGTTGAAACGCTGAGTAAAAATGAATTTGTAGATAATATTCCTACAGATGATTTTTTAGGTGATAAAGAAACATTAGAGAATTCTTCTACTTCACGTAGAGATTTCTTAAAATATGTTGGTTTTACTACAGCGGCAGCTTCATTAGCAGCTTGTGAAGGTCCGGTTATTAAATCGATTCCTTACGTTGTTAAACCAAACGATATTATTGCTGGTGTTGCAGATTGGTATGCAACATCTATGGCAGATGGTTATGATTTTGCGAATATTTTAGTGAAAACTCGTGAAGGTCGTCCAATTCAAATAATGCCAAATAAGGAAGCTAATGGAACAACAAGTGCTAGAGTTCAAGCAGCTGTTCTTTCATTATATGACGAAAAGCTTCGTTTAAAAGAGCCTACTAAAAATGGTGAAACAATTTCTTGGAATGATGCTGATAAAGAAATTGGTGCTAAATTAAATTCTTTAAAAGAAGCTGGTAAACAAGTTGTTTTATTAACAGGTTCAATGGCTAGTCCATCAACAGATAAAATTGTTGGTGAATTTATTACTACATATCCAAATGCAAAACACGTTATATATGACGCAATTTCTGAAGCAGCAGCAGCAGATGCATTTGAAACTATGTATGGTAGAAGGGCTTTACCTAATTATAGATTAGAAAATGCCAAAACTATTGTCTCTTTCGGGGCAGATTTCTTAGGAGATTTTCATGGTGGTTTTGAAAAAGCATATATTGATGGTAGAAAGCCTGAGACTGGTAAAATGTCTTACCATGTACAGGTAGAAAGTAATATGTCTCTTTCTGGAGCAAATGCAGATAAACGTTTGGTTGCAAAACCTTCTGACGTTGTTTTCTCTTTATTGAATTTATATAAAGAAATTACTGGAAATTCAGTTGCTTCTACAGCTACACCTTTAGATGTAGAAATTAAAAAAATAGCAAAAGCACTTAAAAAGGCAGGTTCTAAAGCAGTTGTAATGACTGGCGTTAATGATGTTAATGCTCAGTTAATTTCTTTAGCTATAAATAAAGCTTTAAATAGTGAAATTTTAGATACAACTAATTCTTTAAATATCCGTCAAGGAAGTTTTGATCAAGTTCAAAGTTTAGTTGCTGATATGAAATCCGGAAAAGTTGGTGGTCTTTTAACAGTAAACGTAGATCCTTCTTATTCTTTACCAAATGCAACTGAATTTACAGAGGCGTTAAAAAGTGTAGAGTTAAAAGTAGCATTATCTGTTGAAAATAACGAAACTGTAAATGCAATGGATTTTGCATTACCAGCTCCTCATTTCTTAGAATCTTGGGGTGATACTCAGTTTTCTGAAGGAAACTACGGATTAGTTCAACCTACAATTCAACCATTATTTAAAACGCGTCAAATTCAAGATACGTTATTAAAATGGTCTGGAAGCGCAACTTCTTATTATGATTATTTGAAATCTTTCTGGGCAACAGAAGTTTTAGATGGTTCTTCTTGGAATAAAGCTTTGCATAATGGTTTTTATACTAAAACTATTACAAGTTCAGTTGCTGCAGAAAATACAACTGAAATTTCAATTTCTGATGTTGCAACTAAATTAAAGAAAAGTACTTTAGCTTCAGGAATGGAGTTAAATTTATATACAAAAACTGGTTTAGGTGATGGTAAGCAAGCAAACAACCCTTGGTTACAAGAATTCCCTGATCCAATTACTAGAGCTTCTTGGGACAATTATTTAACCATGTCTATAGCAGATGCTAGAGAATTAGGTTTTAGTAACCCAGTAAAAGATAATGGAGCAATTAATGGAGATTATGCTAAAGTAACTGTAAAAGGTGTAGAAGTTGTAGTTCCAGTAATGATTCAACCAGGACAAGCAAAAGGTTCTGTTGGTTTATCTTTTGGTTTTGGTAAAACTTTTGGTTTAAAAGAAGAAATGCAAGTCGGTGTTAATGCTTATCCATTATATACAGATGGTAATAACATTCAATATAATGTTTCAATTGAAAAAGTATCTGGAACGCATAAGTTTGCTTGTACACAAGTACAAAAAACAATTGCAGGACGTCATGATATTTTAAAAGTTGCTACATTAAAAGAATATAAAAATGTAGATCCTAAAGATCATCATCATGGTTGGAACAAACCTGCTTATGTATCTTATGATCATAAAGAAGTTGAAGCAAATACTATTGATTTATGGGATGAACACAACAGAGAAGTTGGTCATCACTTTAATTTATCTATAGATTTAACTTCTTGTACAGGTTGTGGTGCTTGTGTTGTTGCATGTCATGCAGAAAACAATGTGCCAGTTGTAGGTAAAAATGAGGTAAGAGTTGGTAGAGATATGCATTGGTTGCGTATTGATAGATATTACTCTTCAGAAGTTGAAACTCGTGAAGAAGCTAAAGAAATGGGCTTAAGCGGTGGAGATTTATACAAAGCTTTAGAAACTGAAGCTGAAAATCCAGAAGTTACTTTTCAGCCAATGATGTGTCAGCACTGTAACCATGCTCCTTGTGAGACTGTTTGTCCTGTTGCTGCAACTTCACATGGTCGTCAAGGTCAAAACCAAATGGCATATAACAGATGTGTAGGTACAAGATATTGTGCAAATAACTGTCCATATAGAGTTCGTAGATTTAACTGGTTTAATTATTCTAATAATAACGAGTTTGATTTTAACATGAACAACGAGTATGGTAAGATGGTTTTAAACCCAGATGTTGTAGTTCGTTCTAGAGGAGTTATGGAGAAATGTTCTATGTGTATTCAAATGACACAAGCAACAATTCTTAAAGCTAAGAAAGAAGGTAGAAAAGTAAATGTTGATGAGTTTGAAACAGCTTGTTCATCTGCTTGTACTACAGGAGCTATGGTTTTTGGAGATGTAAATAATAAAGAAGACAAAGTTGCTGCATTAGCAGAAGATAAAAGAGCTTACAATGTATTAGATTACCTTCAAACGAAGCCTAATGTAATATATCAAGTAAAAGTAAGAAACACAAACGAAGCGTAATTTAAATTTAAGATATTAGAATATGTCTCATTACGAAGCACCCATAAGGGAACCTTTAGTATTAGGTGATAAA
>CAXBIR010000018.1:0-38806 GCA_963975825.1 uncultured Polaribacter sp. | reverse complement strand
CGTTGCTCATCACCTTCAGCAAAAGAAATAATACTTTCTTTTCCTTTTTCTTCAATAATATCTACAGCGTGGTATAAATATAATTTAGACATTGCAATTTGTACAGACTGAGAATCTTCGCCAAAACGTTTAACGTTTTTCTCTGTTCTTAAAATTGCAGATTCTGCCATATAAATTTCAATTAAAATATCTGAAGCAGCAATTAATAATTGTTGGTGTTCTTCAATTTCTTGACCATATTTTTGAAGAGCAGCACCAGCAACCATTAAGAAAGTCTTCTTTAATTTTGCAATCATGTGCTTTTCCTCAGAAAATAATTCTGAATAATCTGGCGTATCAAAAGAAGGAATTCCCATTAAGCTATTTGCAACTTCTGTTGCAGGACCTAATAAGTCTACATGACCTTTCATTGCTTTTTTAATTAACATTCCAACAGAAAGCATTCTGTTAATTTCATTTGTTCCTTCGTAAATTCTTGCAATTCTAGCATCTCTCCAAGCAGATTCCATAGGAGTTTCTTCAGAGAATCCCATTCCACCAAAAATTTGAATTCCTTCATCTGCACAACTTTGTACATCTTCTGAAACTGCAACTTTTAAAATAGAACATTCTATTGCGTATTCTTCTACACCTTTTAATTCTGCTTCTTGGTGTGTATTACCAGCAGCAACTCTTAAAGCAATTCTATCTTCAATATCTTTAGAAGCTCTATATGTTGCAGATTCACCAACATAAGCATTGGTAGACATTTCTGCTAATTTTACTTTAATTGCACCAAAATCTGCAATAGGAGTTTTAAATTGTTTACGTTCTGTAGCATATTTTACAGCATGTGTAATTACTCTTCTCTGAGAATCTAAACAAGCACCAGCTAATTTAATTCTACCAACATTTAGAGCATTCATGGCTATTTTAAAACCTTCTCCACGACCTGCTAACATGTTTTCTGCAGGAACAACGGTATCGTTAAAAAATACTTGTCTTGTAGACGAAGCTCTAATACCTAATTTGTGCTCTTCTTCACCTAAAGTAATTCCATTTGCATTGTCTTTATCGTACTCAACAATAAAACCAGTAATGTTTTTATCACCTTCAATACGAGCAAAAACAATCATTAAACGACAAAAACCTGCGTTTGAAATCCACATTTTTTGTCCGTTAATTTTATAAGATTTTCCATCGGCAGAAAGTTCTGCTGTAGTTTTTCCTGAGTTTGCATCAGAACCAGCACCAGGTTCTGTTAAACAATATGCACCAAACCATTCTCCTGTAGCTAATTTTGGTACATATTTTTGTTTTTGTTCTTCTGTACCATACAAAGTTATTGGCATAGTACCAATACCAGTGTGTGCACCAAATGCTGTACTAAAAGAACCCGTTCCACTTGAGATATAATCACAAGTTAATAATGTAGAAACAAATCCCATTCCTAAACCTCCATAAGCTTCAGGAACTGCTACACCTAAAAAGCCTAATTCACCAGCTTTACGCATAACTTCTTCGGTTAATGCATAATCTTTAGCTTCAAAGCGAGCTTTATGAGGAATGATTTCTCTATCATTAAATTCCATCACAGCTTCCTTCATCATTTGTTGCTCCTCAGTAAAGTCTTCTGGAGTAAATACGTTTTCGCAGTTAGTTTCTTTTACTAAAAACTGTCCACCTCTTAATAATTCTGACATTTTTTGTTTTTTTAATTTTGTTATTAACTAAGGAATTCGAATACACCAGCAGCACCTTGCCCTGTTCCAACACACATGGTTACCATTCCGTATTTATTTTTCATATCTCTTTTGCGCATTTCATCAAATAATTGAACAGATAATTTTGCACCTGTACAACCTAAAGGATGTCCTAAAGCAATTGCACCACCATTTACGTTTACAATTTCTTGATTTAGGTTTAATTCTCGCATAACAGCTAAAGACTGAGAAGCAAAAGCTTCATTCAATTCAATTAACTCAATATCGCTTTGTTGTAAACCTGCTTGTTTTAATACTTTAGGAATTGCAGCAACTGGTCCAATACCCATAATTCTTGGTTCTACACCCGCAGCAGCGTAATTTACTACTCTTGCAATTGGTTCAAGATTTAATTCTTTTACCATTTCTTCACTCATTACCATTACAAATGCTGCACCATCACTCATTTGAGATGAATTACCAGCTGTAACACTTCCTCCTGCAGCAAAAACAGGACGTAATTTATTTAAAATTGCAGTAGAAGTTCCTTTTCTTGGTCCTTCATCTTTATTAACTGTATATTTTCTTGTTGCTTTTTTTCCATTTGCATCTAAATACGTTTCTTCAACTTCAATAGGTACTATTTGATCTTGAAAACGATTTTCTGCTTGAGCTTTTAAAGCTTTCATATGAGAATTGAAAGCAAATTCATCTTGGTCTTCTCTAGAAACTTTAAATTGGTTTGCTACTGCTTCTGCAGTATTTCCCATTCCCCAATAATAATCTGCATGACCATCTTTAATAGTGTCGTAATTTAATTCTGGTTTAAAACCGGTCATAGGAACAGAGCTCATGCTTTCTGCACCACCTGCAATAATACAACTAGCCATTCCTGCTTGAATTTTAGCTGCTGCCATTGCAATTGTTTCTAATCCTGAGGAACAAAATCTATTTACTGTAACACCAGGAACATCAACAGAATTTAATCCTATTAAAGAAATAAAACGTGCCATGTTTAGTCCTTGTGAACCTTCTGGCATTGCGTTACCAACAATTACGTCATCTATACGTTTTACGTCTAAATTTGGTAATTCTTTCATCATGTGCTGAATGGTTTCTGCACCTAATTCGTCTGCACGTTTAAAGCGAAAAACACCTTTTGGAGCTTTTGCAACTGCAGTTCTATATGCTTTTACTATATATGCTGTTTTCATTTTTTTAGTTTCTTAAAGGTTTTCCAGTTTTTAACATCGCTTGAATTCTTTCTAACGTTTTACGTTCTGTACATAGAGATAAAAATGCTTCTCTTTCTAGATCTAATAAATACTGTTCTGTAACCAATGTTGGTTCAGATAAATCTCCTCCAGCCATTACATAAGCTAACTTATTGGCTATTTTCATATCGTGTTCAGAAATGTATTTAGAATGTTCCATAGAATCTGTTCCTACTAAGAACATACCCAATGCTTGTTTTCCTAATACTCTTACATCTTTTCTTGTTACTGGTTGCGTGTAACCACTTTCTGCCATTAGTTTAGCATGTGCTTTTGCAACAGCAATTTGTCTGTCTTTATTTACAACAACTACATCTTTTCCTTTTTGAAGTAAACCTAAATCGAAAGCTTCATAAGCAGAAGTAGATACTTTTGCCATACCAATGGTTAAGAAGTTCTCTTGTAATATGTTTAATTCAACATCTCCTTTTTGAAAAGAATCTGAGGCTCTTAAGGCCATTTCTTTAGAACCACCACCACCAGGAATTACACCAACTCCAAATTCTACTAATCCCATATAAGTTTCTGCAGCTGCTACAACTTTATCTGCGTGTAAAGAAATTTCACAACCACCACCTAAAGCCATACCATGAGGCGCAGAAATAGTTGGTATAGATGAATAACGCATGCGCATCATTGTATCTTGAAAATATTTAATGGCATAATTTAATTCATCATATTCTTGCTCTACAGCCATCATAAAAATCATACCAATGTTAGCTCCTACAGAAAAATTTGGAGCTTGATTACCAACAACTAACCCTTGAAAATCTTTTTCAGCTAAATCTATTCCTTTATTAATTCCTGCTAAAACATCTCCACCAATTGTGTTCATTTTAGATTGGAATTCAATATTTAAAATACCATCTCCAATATCTTCTATAACAACGCCAGAATTTTTAAATACTTGGTTAGATTTTCTAATATTATCTAAAATAATAAAAGATTCTTGACCTGGTTTTTTAGTTTGAGATTTAGAAGCAACATCATAAAAATATGTTGCGCCTTCTTTAACAGAGTAAAAAGATTTAGAACCAGAAGCTAACATTTCTGTTACCCAAGTTGCAGGTTCTTGCCCTTCAGCTTTCATTAATTCAATTCCAGCTTCTACACCAACAGCATCCCAAATTTCAAAAGGTCCGTTTTCCCAACCAAAACCAGCTTTCATTGCATCATCAATCTTATACAATTCGTCAGAAATTTCTGGAATTCTATTTTGAACGTATGCAAACATTGCAGCAAAGTTCTTTCTATAAAACTCACCAGCTTTATCTTTACCACCAACTAATATTTTGAATCTATCAATTGGTTTATCTATTGTTTTTGTTAGCTCTAAAGTAGCAAATTTTGCTTTTTTAGAAGGACGATATTCTAACGTATCTAAATCTAAAGCTAAAATTTCTTTTCTACCTTCAGCATTTACAGATTTTTTATAAAAACCTTGCCCTGTTTTACTTCCTAGCCATTTATTTTCCATCATTGTATTGATGAAGCCTGGTAGTTTAAAAAGCTCATGAGCTTCATCATTAGGGCAGTTTTCATAGATTCCATTGGCAACATGTACCAGTGTATCTAAACCAACTACATCTACAGTTCTAAAAGTTGCAGATTTTGGACGACCAATAACTGGACCTGTTAACTTATCTACTTCTTCAACTGTTAAACCTAATTCTTTTACTTGATGGAATAAAGATTGGATTCCGAAAATACCAACTCTATTTCCTATAAATGCAGGTGTATCTTTAGCTAAAACAGATGTTTTTCCTAAAAATTTTTCACCATACATCATTAAAAAGTCTGTTACTTCTTGTTTACAATCTGGTCCAGGTACAACTTCGAAAAGTTTTAAATATCTTGGAGGATTGAAAAAGTGAGTTACCGCAAAGTGTTTTTGGAAATCTTCACTTCTTCCTTCATTCATAAACTTAATAGGAATACCAGAAGTGTTAGAAGAAATAATAGTTCCAGGAGTTCTGTATTTCTCTAATTTATCAAAAACTATTTTCTTAATATCTAGTCTTTCAACTACAACTTCCATAATCCAATCAACATCAGCAACCTTTGCAATATCATCTTCTAAATTACCAGTTGTAATTCTGTTTGCAAATTTCTGATTATAAATAGGAGAGGGTTTAGATTTTAAAGATGCTGTTAACGCATCATTTACTAAACGGTTTCTAACAACTTTGTCTTCTAACGTTAATCCTTTTGCTTTTTCTTTATCAGTTAATTCTCTTGGAACAATGTCCAATAAAAGAACTTCTACACCAATGTTAGCAAAATGACAAGCAATACCACTTCCCATAATTCCGGAACCAATAATTGCTACTTTTTTAATTCTTCTAGTCATTTGTTTGATTTTTTATACTGCTTTTTTGCTGATTTCTTTATAAATTTCTTTGTCTGCAATTAATTTATTAATTGTTGAAGTTACCTTAAAAAAGCCTTCTAAATCTTTTTCTGTAACATTATTAACAACCGTTTCGTTAAATTGAATTACATGACCTTTAGAAACTTTACGCATTTCTTTACCATATTCTGTCAATTTAATTATAACGCTTCTACCGTCATCAGGATTTTTTTCTCTACAGATAGCACCTTTATCTTCCATGTTTTTTAAAATTCTAGAAAGACTAGTTGGTTCCATTCCCATTAAAGGGCCTAAAGCTGTAGAAGGTGTTCCTTTTTCCTTATCAATATTTAATAAAACAAATGCTGTAGCCATTGTGCTATTGTGTGTTAACGCTTGTTCGTTATACAATTTTGCAACAGCTTGCCAAGTTGCTCTTAATTGATGATCTATTGATTTATGTTTATTCATTGGTTCAAATATAGCAAAATTTATTATGCATGCATAGTAAATTTAAGAAAAGTTATGCACGCATAGTAAATTTAACATAATATTAAAGTGTAACGTTTTTGTATGATTGTATACTAATATCTAGAAAATATGTAAGTTTGTAGGTAATTCTACTTGAAAAAAATCAACCTTTATCAATGAAAAATTTATTAGAAATAAATAATGTAGTAAAAAAATATGGCGATTTTACTGCTTTAAATGATGTCTCCATTCATATTCCTAAAGGGAGTGTTTATGGCTTGTTAGGGCCAAATGGTGCAGGAAAAACATCTTTAATAAGAATTATAAACCAAATTACTATGCAAGATAGTGGTTCTATAATTTTAGATGGCGAACCTTTAGCGCTGCATCACACAGCTCAAATTGGTTATTTACCAGAAGAAAGAGGCTTGTATAAATCTATGAAAGTTGGCGAGCAAGCTTTGTATTTGGCACAATTAAAGGGTTTAAGTAAATCTGAAGCGAAAAAGCGATTAAAATATTGGTTCGATAAATTTGATATTTCTGCTTGGTGGGGAAAGAAAATTGAAGAGCTTTCTAAAGGAATGGCACAAAAAGTACAATTTATTGTTACTGTAATGCACAATCCTAAATTATTAATTTTTGATGAACCTTTTTCTGGTTTCGATCCTATAAACGCACAATTAATTGCTAAAGAAATTTTACAATTAAGAGATGAAGGTGCAACAATTATTTTTTCTACGCATAGAATGGAATCTGTAGAAGAAATGTGTGATGAAATTGCTTTAATAGATAAATCTAACAAAATTTTAGACGGAAAGTTAGATGATATTAAAAGAGAGTTTAGAACACATACTTTTCAAGTTGGTTTAAATACTGCAAATCCTAAAGAAGTAGAAGCTAAATTAAAAGAGAATTTTGAGGTTTCTCCTTCCAATTTTAAATTATTAAACGATAGTTTAACTTTAAACGTGAAACTAACTGCAGGAAATTCCTCTAATGATTTATTATCTTTTTTAACAAGTAGAGGAGAAGTGCAACATTTTGTAGAGTTAATACCAAGTGCAAATGATATTTTTATTCAAGCAATAAACAAAAATAATTAAGAAAATGGGCAAGTTAAAATTAATTATACAGCGAGAGTTTATTGCAAAGGTTCGTAACAAATCATTTATAATGATGACTTTTTTAAGTCCTTTGTTAATGGTAGGAATGGGAGCTTTGGTTTACTTTTTAATGCAAAAAAACGATGAGAAAATTAAAGAAATTGTTTACGTAGACAATTCTGAAATGTTTTCAAAAGAAGATTTTAAAGACACCAAAACAATTCATTATTTAGACTATACAGCTTTAGGTATAGAAGAAACAAAGAAGAAAGTAGAAGAAGGAGATTATTATGGTGCATTAATTATTCCTAAACAAGATAGTTTAGAATTATTAGCAAAATCTGTAGAATTTTATTCTAAAGATTCTCCAGGAATGTCTGTAATGAGTTCTTTAGAAAATAAAATTGAACGAAAAATTAGAAACGAAAAATTAAACAATTTTGGTATTGATTTAGATAAAATAGAAGCGTCTAAAATTAATACAGATATTAAGATGTATGATTTTTCTGGTGAAGAATCATCAAAATTAATAAACGGATTAAAAATAGGCGTTGGTGCTATTGCAGGATATTTATTAATGATGTTTGTTATGATTTACGGAACTTCTGTAATGAGAAGTGTTATTGAAGAAAAAACAAGTAGAATTATAGAAATTATTGTTTCTTCTGTAAAACCTTTTCAGTTAATGCTAGGTAAAATTTTAGGAAATGCTTCTGCAGGTTTATTACAGTTCTTTATTTGGGGAGTAATTTTATTTGTTATAGTTACGGTTGCTTCTTCTATTTTTGGTGTAGACGTAGTAGAAATGCAAACTGCTAGAGTTCCTGCAGAACAAATGGATGCTATGAAGCAAGCAACTGAAGGTGATAAAGGACAAATGATTATTCAAGAAATCTTAAAACTTCCTATTTTAAAAATGTTTGTGTTATTTATATTTTACTTCTTAGGTGGTTTTATGTTATATAGCTCACTATTTGCAGCTGTTGGTGCAGCAGTAGATAATGAAACAGATACACAGCAATTTATGTTGCCAATTATGTTGCCTTTAATTTTAGGTGTTTATGTAGGTTTTGCTACAGTAATTAACGATCCTCATGGTTCTATAGCAGTATTGTTTTCTCACATTCCTTTTACAAGTCCTATAGTAATGTTAATGAGAGTTCCTTTTGGGGTTTCTTGGTACGAATTATTAATTTCTATGGCATTATTATTGGTTACATTTGTATTTATGGTTTGGCTAGCTGCAAAAATTTACAGAGTAGGTATTTTAATGTATGGTAAAAAACCAACATATAAAGATTTGTACAAATGGTTAAAATATAAAGGATAAATGCAAGACAACTTAGAGAAGGTTAAAGACGCCATTGTAGACGAAACAAATTCTATATTAGATTATACTTTTACGTTTAGTAAAGAAATAAGTATAACTGTAAAAGGCTTAATCTTTGTTGCTGTAGCACTTGTTTTAACCGCTTTTATATTAAAACTAGTAAGAAGGTTTATTACTAGAAAAATGCCAGAAAACGATAAAGTTAAATTTATTAGTGTTTTTGGTTATATAAGATGGGTTGTTTTTTTAGTAATTTTTTTAATTGCTATGGATGCTTCTGGGGTAAATGTAACCGCAGTTTTTGCAGCCTCAGCAGTACTTTTAATAGGTGTTGGTTTGGCGTTACAAACCCTGTTTCAAGATATAATATCTGGTATTTTTATTTTAGTTGATAAATCTGTTCATGTAGGCGATATTATAGAGTTAGAAGGCAAAGTAGGTAGAGTTTTAGATATTCGTTTAAGAACAACTAGAGCAGTTACAACAGATAATAAAGTGTTGGTAATTCCCAATCATTTATATTTAACAAACATTTTGTTTAATTGGACAGAAAACGGAACAGAAACTAGAGAATCTGTAGCAATTGGTGTTGCTTATGGTAGTGATGTTGAGTTGGTAAAACAACTCTTATTAGAAGTAGCTAAAAAGCATGATAAGATTTTAAAAATTCCTGCACCAAAAGTATTATTTACAGATTTTGCAGATAGTTCTTTAAATTTTAAATTAGTTTTTTCTTTAAATGATAGTTTCGAAACTAGATTTGTGCAGAGCGATTTGCGTTTTTTAATAGATAAGGCATTTAGAGAAAATAATGTTACAATTCCTTTTCCACAAAGAGATGTACACGTTTTTAGTGATAAGGTAAAAGTAGAATAGAATATAAAACTTTGAAAAGAAAAAGATGAGTAAAATATTAATTATTGAAGACGAAGCTGCAATTAGAAGAGTTTTAAAGAAAATTATTTCAGAAGAAAACGAAGCATATAATGTTGAAGAAGCAGAAGATGGTTTGTTAGGAATTGAAATGATAAAAAACAACGATTACGATCTGGTTTTATGTGATATTAAAATGCCTAAAATGGATGGTGTTGAGGTATTGGAGAAAGCCAAAAAAATAAAACCAGAAATACCAATTGTTATGATTTCTGGTCATGGAGATCTAGATACAGCAGTAAATACAATGCGTTTAGGTGCATTTGATTATATATCTAAGCCGCCAGATTTAAATAGACTCTTAAATACAGTAAGAAATGCTTTAGATAAAAAAGTTTTAACTGTAGAGAATAAAAGATTGAAGAAAAAAGTAAGTAAAAGCTACCAAATGATTGGTGAAAGTGCTGAAATTTCTCACATTAAAGAAATTATAGAAAAAGTTGCTGCAACAGATGCAAGAGTTTTAATTACTGGACCTAATGGAACAGGAAAGGAATTAGTTGCTCATTGGTTACACGAAAAATCTGATAGAGTAAAAGCTCCTATGATTGAAGTAAATTGTGCTGCAATTCCATCTGAATTAATAGAAAGTGAATTGTTTGGGCATGTAAAAGGATCTTTTACTGGTGCAAACAAAGATAGAGCAGGTAAGTTTGAAGCAGCAAATGGTGGAACTATTTTTCTTGATGAAATTGGTGATATGAGTCTTTCTGCACAAGCAAAAGTTTTACGTGCTTTACAAGAAAATAAAATTCAGCGTGTAGGTTCAGATAGAGATATTAAAGTAAATGTTAGAATTGTTGCTGCAACAAATAAAGACTTAAAGAAAGAAATTTCTGAAGGACGTTTTAGAGAAGATTTATATCATAGGTTAGCGGTTATTCTAATTAAAGTTCCTGCATTAAATGATAGAAGAGATGACATACCTTTGTTAGTCAGTTTTTTCGCAAATAAAATATCTGTAGAACAAGGAACACCAGAAAAAGTATTTTCTTCTGCAGCAATTAAATTATTACAAGAATATGATTGGACTGGTAACATTCGTGAATTGCGTAATGTTGTAGAAAGGCTAATTATCTTAGGGGAAAAAGAAGTATCTGCAAATGACATAAAACTTTTTGCAAGTAAATAATTTCTAAATAATAGTATTAAAAAAGGGAATCAAAATATTTTGATTCCCTTTTTTATTGTTTATAATTATTCTTGAGTTTTAGATATCAAACCTATCAAGATTCATCACTTTAGTCCAAGCAGCAATAAAATCTTTTACAAAACGCTCTTCTCCATCGTTCGCTCCATAAACCTCTGCAATAGCTCTTAATTCAGTATTTGAACCAAAAATTAAATCAGCACGAGTACCTGAGAATTTCATAGCATTTGTTTTTCTATTTCTTCCAATAAATTCTTTTTCTTCAGAATTTGCTGCTTTCCAAGTATACGTAAAGTCTAATATGTTTTTGAAAAAATCATTAGATAAATTACCTTCATTTTCTGTAAAAACTCCGTGTTTAGAGCCATCGTAATTAGCTCCTAAAACACGTAAACCACCAACTAAAACAGTCATTTCTGGTACAGAAAGCGTTAATAAATTAGCTTTATCTACTAATAAATCTTCTGCAGCAATTTTTAATTCAGATTTAATATAATTTCTAAAACCATCTGCTAAAGGTTCTAAATATCCAAAACCTTCAACATCTGTTTGTTCTTGTGTAGCATCTCCTCTTCCCTGAGTAAAGTCAACTTTTAAGTTATACCCAGCATTTTTAACACCTTTTTCAATACCAACGTTTCCTGCTAAAACAATTAAATCTGCCATAGAAATATCTCCTTTGAAATTATTTTGAATTCCTTCTAAGATTGTTAAAACTTTATTTAATTCTTCTGGGTTATTAACTTCCCAACTTCTTTGTGGTTCTAAGCGTAAACGTGCTCCATTAGCGCCCCCTCTTTTGTCTGATCCTCTAAAAGTAGAAGCAGAAGCCCAAGCTGTAGTTACTAGTTGCGATATTGATAAATTAGAATCTAAAATCATTGTTTTAAGAGTAGAAATATCTGCTTCACTTAGAGTATAATCTACAGAAGGGATTGGGTCTTGCCAAAGTAATTCTTCTTTAGGGACTTCTGGTCCTAAATAACGAGAAACTGGTCCCATATCTCTGTGAGTTAATTTATACCAAGCACGTGCAAAGGCATCTTCAAATGCTTTATGATCTTTATGAAAACGTTTAGAGATTTCTAAATATGCAGGATCTACTTTTAGAGCAATATCTGCAGTTGTCATCATTAAATCTTGTCTTTTACTTGCATCTCCAGCCATTGGAGCTCTTTTTGCATTAGATGCAGCAGTAGGTTTCCATTGGTGTGCTCCTGCAGGACTTTTAGTTAATTCCCAATCATAATTTAATAAAACATCAAAATAATCAGCATCCCATTGTATTGGGTTTGGTGTCCATGCACCTTCTATACCACTGGTAATTGTATCATCTAAAACTCCAGTTCCAAAACTATTTTTCCAACCAGTACTCATTTCTTCAATAGATGCTCCATGAGGTTCTTTTCCTACATATTTATTAGGATCTGCAGCACCATGTGCTTTACCAAAAGTATGTCCACCAGCAACAAGAGCTACAGTTTCTTCATCATCCATAGCCATTCTACCAAAGGTTTCTCTTACATCATGTGCAGAACCTATAGGATCTGGCTTACCATTTGGTCCTTCAGGATTTACATAGATCCATCCCATCATAACAGCAGCCAATGGGTCTTCTAAATCCCCTTCTTTATATCGACTTTCATTTGCTCCCCATTCAGTTTCGCTTCCCCAATAAATATCTTGTTCAGGTTCCCAAACATCTTCACGTCCACCTGCATAACCAAAAGTTGGGAATCCCATAGACTCTAAAGCACAATTTCCTGCAAGAATCATTAAATCTGCCCAAGAAATTTTGTTTCCATATTTTTGTTTAATTGGCCATAATAATAAACGTGCTTTGTCTAAATTACCATTATCTGGCCAGCTATTAATAGGTGCAAAACGTTGGTTTCCTGCACCAGCTCCACCACGTCCATCTCCAACTCTGTAAGTTCCTGCGCTATGCCAAGCCATACGAATCATTAATCCACCATAATGTCCATAATCTGCAGGCCACCAATCTTGTGAGTCTGTCATTAAATCTATTACCTCTTGCTTCAAAGATGCAAAATCTAAACTATTAAAAGCATCGGCATAATTAAAATCTTCTCCCATTGGGTTAGATTTTATTGCATTTTGACGTAATATATTTAGTTTTAATTCATTTGGCCACCAATCTCTATTTTTAACACCACCACCAGATGTTTCTTTTATTGTACCGCTAAAAAAAGGGCACTTACTTATGTCGTTATTTTTTTCCATGATTAAATAATTTTATTCTTTACGATGCAAACCTACAAGAATTTGTTTAATAATTTTTATCTATAGTTTTTATTATAACATAATTAAAAACTATAATTATGCTTTTTTAAAATTACAAAATTTTTTAAACATAAAATTAGAATAGTGTAAATCTATTTAATTAATAAAAAGCTATAAGTAAAATTGATTGTAATATAAAAAGTTATCATTAAAATAATTACTTTTTTTTTGCTTTCCTATATACCTTTGTAAGCGTTAAAAAACGAATACTAATAAATAATTAAAATATTAAAAAAATGGCAACAGCAGTAGGTAAAAAATTTCCAGATTTAAACGTAGATGCAATGAATGAAATGGGAGATACGTTTAAATTAAATGTATTGGAGGAAGCAGTAAACAACAAAAAGAAAGTGTTGTTGTTCTGGTATCCTAAAGATTTTACGTTTGTATGTCCTACAGAATTACACGCTTTTCAAGCTGCATTAGCAGAGTTTGAAAAAAGAAATACAATAGTAATTGGTGCTTCTTGTGATACTCCAGAAGTTCATTTTGCTTGGTTAAGCACTTCTAAAGATAATGGTGGTATTGAAGGTGTTACTTACCCAATTTTAGCTGATAGTAACAGAAACTTATCTTCTATTTTAGGTATTTTAGATATTACTAACGAGACTTTTGATGAAGCTACACAGACAATTCAAGTAGAAGGAGATAATGTAACTTATAGAGCTACTTATTTAATTGATGAAGAAGGAACTGTTTTTCATGAAGGAATTAACCATATGCCAGTTGGTAGAAATGTAAATGAATTTTTACGTTTAATTGATGCTTATGCACACGTGCAAACTAACGGAGAAGTTTGTCCTGCAAACTGGGAAGAAGGTAAAGAAGCAATGGCACCTAATGCAAAAGGAACTGCAGCATATTTAGCATCTAACTAAAAAAATAAAAAAGGATTCTAATTCGTGTTTTAGTTGGGGGATTATAATACGAATTACCTTTTTTTTATAAAAACAAAAATTATGTTACAAGAATTAACAGAAGATAATTTACAAGAAATTGTAAACGGAAATGATAAAGTAATTGTGCAATACTCTGCTACTTGGTGTGGAAATTGTAGAATTATGAAACCAAAATTTAAAAAGTTAGCTTCAGAAAATGAAAACATAGCTTTTGTAATTGTAGATTCAGAGAAATTTCCAGAAAGTAGAAAATTAGCAGATGTAAGTAACTTACCTACGTTTGCAACTTTTGAAGGTGGAAGTTTTAAAAATCAAACACAAACAAATAAGTTTGATGTTTTAAAAGAATTAGTAAACGAAGTTATTTAATTATGAAGTTACCTGTAATTAAACACCTTACTAATTTTATCGAAGAAAACGACCAAGATTATCTATTAGAAACTATAGAAACATTAGAGGCTTTAACAGAAGTTCCTTCTTTAAAAGATGAAGAATTAGATGTTATTGGCGAACTAATTTCTAATATGTATGGTGCTATAGAAGTAGATAAAATGGTAAAAGATGGCGCACCAAAAAAAGAAGCTTTAAATACGTTTATGAAACGTGTTTTAGGATCTATTGATAAATAAAATAATTGTTATTTTATAATAAAAACCTTAGGCGAAAGCTTAAGGTTTTTTGTTTAAAGAAACTTTTCTTTTAGATTTTTTGTAATCTCATTTCCTCTAAAAATCGCACCTTCCATATAACCACCATAACTTGTTGAGGTTTCAGAACCTGCAATTGTTAATTTACCATTTAAGAATTCTTGTTGATATACAGAATGCCCATTATTAAAATGTGGGTTGATAAAATTATCGTTTTCGAAGTTTAATAAGTCTTCTTTATTCCAAACTTTATCTTCATAAGAAAGATAATCTAATCCGTTTTTTCCAAAGAATTTAAAGAGTTGCGCTTTTATTTTTTCTTCTCTAATTTCTTTAGATTCATTTTTTAAAGCACCATTTAAAAATCCCATTAAAGCAAATTTGTTTTTTTCAAAATTTGTGTGATCATACATTTCTGTAAACGGACCAATATTACTAAAACCAACTCCAGATAAACCTAAATCTTTCCAGAAAGGAGTTTTATAAACAATTGCAAATTTAATAGAATCTTTCATCCAAGTATGTGTGTTGTTTGCAATTTTAATAAGTTTAGAATTTAATTCAGGTTTAAATATTACAGAATTAACCAATAATTGTGGCGGAACAGTAGAAATTACATAATCTGCAGTAAATTCTGTATTTTCTGTAATTACTTTTACAGAATTATTAGATTCTTCAATTCTAGTTGTTTTTTGATTTAATTGTAATTCATCATTAGATAAATTTTGATGTAATTTTTCTAATATTGTAGATGTGCCTCCAACAATTCTGTAACTTATTTCTTGGTTTTTTGGAACCTGAAAACGCTGAGGTAAATTATTAGAAGCTGCCTCAAACAAAGCGTCCCCATTCATATTTTGCTCAAACAAAGAAACTTTTAATTCTCTACAAACCTGTAATAATTCTTCATTATACCTCCAAAGCCAAGTTGCGCCAAGTTCAACTTTAGTTTCTTCTATTTTTTTGGTAAAAATTCTACCACCAATTCTATTATTAGCTTCTAAAATAAGCACAGAAAATCCTTCTTTTTTCAATTTATAGGCTAAATAAATTCCAGAAATTCCAGCGCCAATAATAATTATTTTCTTCTTCATTATTAAAAAATATGAGCTTACTAAATTTTAGATACAATAAATTCTCCCATTTCTTTACCCCAAACTTTATATGTTAATTCAGACGGATGAACACCATCGCTAAAATAAATTTTAGAATTATTATTAGGTAAATTATGCTTTTCACTCCATTTTTTTAAAGTGATAATTTCATGGTAATAATAAACGTTTCTTTTATTTTTTATTAAATTATAAAGATTTTCACCTAAAATTTCAACCAAATTACCAATTACAAATTTTATAGGTTTTGTAAAAGCCGGAAATTCTTTAATAGGAGGCATACTAGTGAAAAAGATTGGTGTTTCAGGAAATTTATTTTGTAGTAAAGAAATGAGGTTTTCTATATTTTTACGCCATTTTTTAGGAGAATTTAGCGTAAAAGCATCATTTCCTCCCATTCCTATAACTATAAAATCTGTTTTAGTTTCTTCAATTTTAGAAACAATTTTTTCAGAAACCTTAGCAACTGTATAGCCACTTCGTGCATAAACACGCCAGTTTATGTTTGCTTTTAATTCTGAAGAAAGTGTGTTTGCTAAAGCGCCTGTAAATCCGTTTTTATGATAATCTACACCAACACCAGCAATGGTGCTTTCTCCAATAGAAAGTATATTTAAAGTTTTATTAAAATTACCATTTACCAATCCTTTGGGTTCTTTTGCTTCTGGAAGTTTAGGTGTTTTTTTTCTAATATTTTTTCCTTGAAAATATAAAAAAGGTAAAAGAGGAATAGATACAATGGTACCAAAAAAGTATCTAAGTTTATTGGTCATTTGCTTTCTCTTCGTTTACTTTTTTAATAATCGCTTTTAAACGTTCTTTATTCAGTTGTTTTTCTAGCTTTACCTTATTAATTTTTCTATTCATTAATTTGGTATGTTTCGCTTTGTTTAGCGTATTTTTTGCTTTTCCTTTTTTGGGCATTTCTTGTATTATCAATATAAAGAGACAAATAGAAAAAACGATTCTATTTTTTCTTCAAATTCTATTATCTTCGTTTTTTACAAAAATAAGAAAATATAATGGGAAGAAATTTAAAAGATTATATGGTAATTGGTCTTAAAGGAATGGCAATGGGAGCAGCAGATGTTGTACCTGGAGTTTCTGGAGGTACAATTGCGTTTATTTCTGGAATCTATGAAGAACTTTTAAGTTCTATAGCAAACGTGAATTTAAAATTACTTAAAACTTTAAAATCTGAAGGAATTAAAGCAGCTTGGAAACAAGTAAATGGTTCTTTCTTATTATCACTTTTTATAGGAATATTTATTAGTATAATTTCTCTGGCAAAAACTATTAAATGGTTGTTAGAAAATGAACCAGTGTTGCTTTGGTCTTTTTTCTTCGGATTAGTTTTAGCAAGTATAATTTATATTGGAAAGCAAATTGCTAAATGGAATTTTGTTACTTATCTAATTTTGATTGTAGGTGCTTTTGTAGCCTATTATGTAACAACATTAAACCCTTTGGTTACAGATAATTCTTCTCTCTTATTTATGTTTTTAGCAGGTGCAATAGCAATTTGTGCTATGATTTTACCCGGAATTTCAGGAGCTTTTATCTTAGTTTTGTTAGGCGCTTATAAACCCATTTTATCAGCTGTAAATGACCGAGATTTAAAAACCGTTGCAGCAGTTGGTTTAGGAGCAATAGTAGGTTTATTATCTTTTTCTAAGATTTTAAAATGGATGTTTGCGAATTATAAAAATTACACTTTAGCTGTTTTAACTGGTTTTATAATTGGTTCTTTAAATAAAATTTGGCCTTGGAAAGAAACTTTAACTTGGCGTACAAATTCTCATGGCATAGAAGTGCCTCTAAAACAACAAAGTGTTTCTCCTTTTTCTTTTGATGGAGATCCTAAATTAATGTTAGCAATTGTACTTGCTGTTGTTGGTTTTGGATTAATTTTATTAATGGAAAGATTGGCTGTTAAAAAAGACTAATGCTTAAAGAAAGAACTTTTCTTCAGAAATTATATCTTTTTTTAAAAGGATTGGCAATGGGAGCTGCAAATAAAGTTCCTGGTGTTTCTGGCGGAACAGTTTCTTTTGTTTTTGGTTTTTATGAAGAGCTTATTTATTCTTTTAGAAAAGTAAACTTTACAGCACTTAAACTTTTAATTAGCGGAAGATTTAAAAGTTTCTATACCTATATTAATGGTCAGTTTTTATTATTGATTATGGGTGGAAGTATCTTTAGTTACTTTAGTATTTCTCTAGTGTTAGATTATTTTTTACAAAATTATGAGCTCTATGTTTGGAGTTGGTTTTTTGGGATGATAATTGGTTCTGTTTATTACATTGGTAAAGATTTTGGTGAATGGAATAGAACAAATATAATTTCTCTAATTATTGGTGCTTCAATTGGGGTAGGAATTAGTTTTTTAAAACCTGCAGGAGAAAATGATAATCTTTGGTTTGTTTTTATTTGCGGTATTGTTGGTGTTTCTGGCATGACGCTTCCAGGGCTTTCAGGATCTTTTATCCTTATTTTAATGGGTAATTATGTACTGCTTTTAGTAGATTCTGTAAACGAATTGTTATATGTAGTAACTAGTTTAATTACGGGTAATTTTGATGTTTTAGATGATCCAGAGAAAATAAGATATCTTAAAATAATTTCTGTTTTTACTGCTGGTTCTGTATTTGGCTTAGTTTCTATAAGTCATGTTTTAGGATATGTTTTAAAAAGATGGAATGCAATTGTAACTGCTGTTATAATTGGCTTTATTACAGGTTCTTTAGGTATTGTTTGGCCCTGGAAAGAAGCAGTGTATTTAGTAGATAAAGATTCTTTTTCGTTAGACAATAAAGGAAATAAGATTGTAGAAAACTACCGTCGTTTTATGCCAGATCTAAGTTCTTTAGAAACTTGGATTGCAATTTTTTGTATTGTTTTAGGTATTGCTTTAATTTTAATAATAGATTATTATGGAAGAAAAAAAAAATAGAGTTTTCGGCCTTTTAGGAAAAAATATTTCTTACTCTTTTTCTAGAGGATATTTTGCTGAGAAATTCGAGAAATTAGATTTAAAAAATAATCATTACAAAAATTTCGATCTTCAAGAAATAACAGAATTTCCTTCAATTTTAAAAAATGAAGAATTTATAGAAGGAATAAATGTTACAATTCCTTATAAAGAAGAAGTAATGCAATATTTAGATAAATTAGATAAAACTGCAGAAGAAATAGGAGCTGTAAATACTATTAAATTTACTAAAAGAGGAAATTTAAAAGGTTACAACACAGATGTAGTTGGTTTTGAAAATTCAATTTCTCCTTTTTTAAAAAAGCACCATAAATATGCTTTAATTTTAGGAACTGGTGGTGCTTCTAAAGCAATTGCTTTTGCCTTAAAAAAGAATAAAATTAAATATAAGTTTGTTTCAAGAAATCCCGAAGGGAAAAAACAAATTTCATATGAAAATTTAACAGAAGAAATTATAAATAAATATCATGTAATTATTAATTGTACGCCAATTGGTACTTCACCAGATATACATTTATCACCAAACATACCTTATAATTTTCTTTCAGAAAAGCATTTGCTATTCGATTTAATTTATAACCCAGAGGTTTCCTCTTTTTTAGCTAAAGGAAAAGAAAAAGGTGCAGCTATTAAAAACGGTTATGAGATGTTAGAAATGCAGGCAGAAGAATCTTGGAGAATTTGGAATGAATAAATTGATAGATTTTGGCCTTACATTTTGTATAACTAGTAAGTTGTCAGTATCTTTATAAACTATAATAATATTGTATTATTAACCGAACTTAAACATTGTAGATATGTTAGATAAGAATGAAGAAAACGTTGAAAAAACGGTAGAAAAGATTGAAGAGGTAGTTAACGAAACTCCAGAAGTAAATGTAGAAGCTGCTAAAGCTGTTGAAAAAACAGAGGAGGTAACTGCAGAAATAGTTGATGAAACTACGAAGGCAATTGAAGAAGTAGAAAATTCTGTAGCAGAAGAAGCAGAGAATAATGAAGAAAAAGAGGCGAAAGCTACTGTTGTAGATTATACAACTTTGTCTTTAGAAGAGTTGGTTAAGGAACTAGAAAATACATTATCTAACAATCCTGTAAATAAGATAAAAGACCAAGTAGACGCTATAAAAAATGCGTTTAATGCTAAATTTGGTGCTTTATTAGCAGAAAAGAAAAAGGCTTTTTTAGAAGAAGGTGGTAATTCTATAGATTTTCAATTTACAAGTCCGTTAAAAGGAGAATACAATACATTACTTTCAGATTATAAAAAGAAAAGAGATGCTCATTATGGTGCTATAGAAAAGCAAATGAATGACAATCTAGATAAAAGAGTACAGGTTATAGAGAGTTTAAAAACTCTTATAGAAACAGCAGATTCTAATACCATGTATAAAGAATTTAGAACCTTACAAGATAGCTGGCGTGCTATTGGCCCAGTTTCTAAAACTCGTTATAATGATACTTGGAAAACTTACCATCATCATGTAGAGCGTTTCTATGATTTATTACATTTAAGTAACGATTTTAGAGATTTAGATTTTAAAAATAATTTAGAAGAAAAATTAAAAATTGTAGCACAAGCAGAAGCTTTAGCAGCATCTAATGATGTAAATGAAGCTTTTAAAGAATTACAAGAACTACATAAAATCTGGAAAGAAGATATTGGCCCAGTTGCTAAAGATGTTAGAGAAGATGTTTGGCAGAAATTTAGTGCAGCTACTAAAAAGATTCATGATAAACGTCACGAGCATTTTCGCGATATGAAGTCTAAATATCAGGAAATAATTAACAACAAATTGTTAATTATAGAACGTTTAGATGCTTATGATACTAGTAAGAATAAATCTCATAAAGATTGGCAAAATAGTATTAACGATATAGAAAAGTTAAGACAAGAATATTTTAATGCTGGTAAATTACCTTACGCTAAAAGCGAAGAAGTTTGGCAGAAATTTAAAACAGCAACAAAGAAGTTTAATAGCTCAAAAAATCATTTTTATAAAGATGAAAAAAATGAGCAACAAGAAAATTTAAAAAAGAAACAAGCTTTAATAGAAATTGCAGAATCTTTAAAAGAAAGCGAAGATTGGAATGTAGCTACTGATGCTATGAAGAAGGTTCAAGCCGATTGGAAAAAGATAGGTCATGTTCCAAGAAAATTTTCTGATGATATTTGGTTTAAATTTAAGGCAGCTTGTAATGCATATTTTGATAGATATCACGAGCAGAAAAATGCTGTTAGTAAAGAGCAACAAGAAGCAGTAGAAGCCAAGAAAGACTTTTTAGAAAGTTTAAAAGAAGATAAAGAGCATACTAAAGAAAGTGTCTTAGAAGCTATTAAAACATGGCAAGATTTAGGTTCGTTGCCAAGAAACGTTAGACATTTAGAAGGTAAGTTTAATAAACAAATAGACAAATTGTTAGAAAGTTTATCTTTAGATAAGAAAGAGGTTTCTATGTTAAAGTTTACAAATGTTGTAGATGGTTTGTTTGCAAATGAAGACTTTAGAAAATTAGATTCTGAACAGTTATTTGTTAGAAAGAAGATTGATGAAGTTGTAAAAGAAATGCAACAGTTAGAAAATAACCTTGGTTTCTTTTCTAATGCAAAAGATGACAATCCTTTAGTTTTAAATGTTAAGAAAAGAGTAGAGGAATTTAAAGAAGATTTAGAAATCTGGAAAGAGAAATTAAGTTACATAAAAAAATTAGATTATTAATTAATCTAATTTTAGAGATAAAAAAAACTCGAAGCTTTTAGCTTCGAGTTTTTTTATGAATTTATGTAAGAGATTAAGAAAAGAACTTTTCCATTTTTAATTTCTCTTCTTCAGCTAATGCAGCATCAACTAAGATACGTCCACTATGCTCATCTATAGTAATTTTTTTTCTGTTAGCTATTTCTAATTGCACCTGTGGTGGAATTGTAAAGTAAGAACCACCAGAAGCACCTCTTTCTATAGCAACAACAGCTAAACCATTTTTAACTTTATTTCTAATTCTTGAATATGCAGAAAATAAATGGGCATCTAAAGATTTAGCAAACTCCTCAGATTTTTCACCTAAAAGTTTTTCTTCTTTTTCAGTTTCTTTTAAGATAGCATCTAATTCAGCTTTTTTATGACTTAAATGTTTTTCTTGCTTGGCTAATTTTTCTTTAGTTCCATCAATTACTTGATTTTTCTGAGCAATTTTAGCTTTGTATTCGTTAATTCTTTTCTCAGCTAATTGAATTTCTAAATCTTGAAATTCTATTTCTTTAGATAATGAATCAAATTCTCTGTTATTTCTAACATTTTTTTGTTGTTCTTCGTATTTAGCCATTAACGCCTTAGAATCTTCAATTGCTTGTTTCTTGTTGTTAATTTCTGTTTCTAAGTTAGAAGCATCTTCACCTAAATTAGAAATACGCGTATTTAATCCGGCAACTTCATCCTCTAAATCTTCAACTTCTAAAGGTAATTCACCTCTAACGTTTCTAATTTCGTCAATTCTAGAGTCTATTAATTGTAGGTCATACAATGCTCTTAATTTTTGCTCTACTGAAATTTCTTTCTTCTTTGCCATGTTTATATGTAATAAATTGGATTTGTACTTTTTTCTGATAAAACGACTGCAAAATTACTAAATTTTTTCGTAAGATAGTCAACCAAAAGGTTTTTTGTAAACTGTTCGCTCTCATAATGGCCAATATCTGCCAATAATATGCTTTTTTCAGCTTTAAAAAATTCATGATATTTAAAATCTGCACTCACGTATGCGTCTGCTCCAGCTCTTTTTGCGTTAGAAATGGCAAAACTACCAGAACCTCCTAAAACTGCTACTTTTTTTATTTTTTTATTTAAAAATTCAGAATAACGAACGCAATCTGTCTTCATTGTTTCTTTCAAAAATAATAAAAAATCTTTTTCTTCCATTTCTTCAGGAAGTTCACCAATCATTCCCATTCCAATATCTTGGTGTACATTTTCTGTGGTAACTATTTCATATGCAACTTCTTCGTAATAATGGTTTTTCTTTAAAGCCTTTAAAATTGAAGCTTCATTTTTACTTTCAAAAACAACATTAATTTGTGTTTCTTCTTCTGTGTGATCTTTTCCTTTCTCTCCTAAAACCGGATTCGAGTTTTCATTACCTCTATAAGTTCCTTTTCCATTTATGTTAAAAGAACAATTATCATAATTGCCAATACTTCCTGCACCAGCTTTGTAAAGTACTTTTCTTAATGCTTCTGCTTTGTCTACAGGAACATAAGTTGTAAGTTTTTTAATGATTCCTTTTTTAGGAATTAGAATCTTAGTGTTTTTTAAACCTAATACTTCGCTCATTTTAGCTGAAACACCGTTTTTAGAGTTGTCTAAAGCAGTGTGTGTGGCATAAATAGCAATATCATTTTTTATTGCCTTTAAAACGACTCTTTCTACGTAAGAATTTCCGTTAAGTTTTTTTAAACCTCCAAAAATTATTGGATGAAAACTTATAATTAAATTGCATTTTTTGGCAATTGCTTCATTTACAGTTTCTTCTAAAGTGTCTAGTGTAACTAAAATACCAGAAACTTCTGTTTGGTAACTTCCTACTAATAAACCAACATTATCAAAATCTTCAGCATAATTTAAAGGAGCCAATTCTTCTAAATAATTTGTAACTTCTTTTATATTCATTAGGTTATCTTTTCTAAAACCAAAGTTAACAATTTTAATGTATTTTTACGCCAATGAAAGTACTTAGATTTATACTATTTCCGTTTGCAATTTTGTATGATTTTGTTACTAGAATTCGTAATTTATTCTTTGATATTGGCGTTTTTAAGCAAACTTCGTTTAAAACCCCAGTAATTGTGGTTGGTAATTTAAGTGTTGGAGGTACAGGTAAAACACCACAAATAGAATATTTAATTCGTTTATTAAAAGATACCTATAAAACAGCAGTTCTTAGCAGAGGTTATAAAAGAAAAACAACAGGTTTTGTTTTATTGAATAATAAACATTCTGCAGAAGATGTTGGAGATGAACCTTTACAATATTTTAAAAAATTTAAAAACCTAGACGTTGCTGTAGATGCAAATAGAGTTGCTGGTATTTCTAATTTAGTGGAAAATAGAGAACCAAATGTTGTTCTATTAGATGATGCTTTTCAACATAGAAAAGTAAAAGGAAGTTTTTATATTTTACTAACAAAATATGATGATTTATTTATTAGCGATTTTCTTTTACCAACAGGTAATTTAAGAGAGAGTAGGGTTGGTGCTAAAAGAGCAGATGTAATTTTGGTAACTAAATGTCCTGAAAATTTACCTAAAGAAGCACAAAATAGAATTAAAGAGAAATTAAAGAAGTTTAATAAAAAAGTATTTTTTACAAGTATTTCTTATAAGGATAAGGTTACTGGAGCTTCAGAAATACCAGTGTTAGAATTAAATAATTTTGAAGTTTTACTAATTACTGGTATTGCAAACCCTTTACCATTAACAAAATATTTAAAAGATTTAAATGTTACGTTTCAACATTTAAAATTTGGAGATCATCATCATTTTTCTGAAAATGAAATTAAAGATATTCAAAATAGATTTAAAGAAATGTCATCTTCAAAAATAATATTAACAACAGAAAAAGATTATGTACGTTTGTTAGATAAGATAAATGATTTATACTATTTACCAATTGAAACCACTTTCTTAAATGAAGATAATAAAGCGTTTAATTTGCTTATAAATAATCATTTAAAAGAATTTATTTAAATTTGGTATTATTATTGATATTTTTAAAGAAATTATAAGAATGAAAAAAGTACTTTTATTTACTGCTGTTATTTTATTTGTTAGCAATATTACTGCTCAAGAAGATATAGATAGTTTACCTGTAGAAGAAGTTGTAAGTGCAAATTGGGAGTCTTCTTATAAGACAGCGCTAAAGAAATCTAAAAAAGAAAATAAGCCAGTTTTAATTTACTTTACAGGTTCAGATTGGTGTGGTCCTTGTAAAATATTAGATAAGAAGTTATTTCATTCTGATAAATTTAAAGAAATTGCAGACAAAGATTTAATTTTATACGAAGCAGATAATCCTAGAAATAAAGATTTAGTTGAAGCTAAAAGATTAGAAGAAACTTTCAGTTTAATAAGAAAATACCATGTAAAATCTTATCCAACTTTAGTTTTTGTAAATCATAAAGGTAAAATGATTGGCTACAAAAAAGGTTTAATTCTTACTGAATATTATTATCCTTTTATACAATCTGTAATAGAGAATTATTAGTTTTAAAGATTTGTTATTCTTACTTAGTAAATGGTTATTTAGACAACTAACATTCAATAGTAAATATGTTTATTTATCTTGCGAATAAAATTAATATTAGACCAAAAACACTTTTTTTAATAGACGGTTTTGGTGCGCTTTTTCAGCATTTTTCTTAGGTATTGTATTGGTGAAGTTTCAAATATTTATTGGTATTCCTATATCTGTGTTATATTTCTTAACTATTTTTCCTGTAATTTTCTTAGTCTATAGTTTATATTGTTTTCAGAAAAAAAAACTTAATGTTGTTTTTTGTTTAAAAGCAATTGCTATTTTAAATTCATTTTATTGTTTACTCTCTTTTTTAGTGGTTTCCTATCACTATAATACAATAACCAAATTAGGATTACTTTATTTTGGATTAGAAATCTTTGTTATAATACTTTTAATTTTTATTGAATTTTCTTTGGTTTTTAAACTAAAAAAAAATTAAAACTTATATTTTTTACAAAAAAAAACCGAAGCTATTAGCTTCGGTTTTCTCATCAATATAGTATTGAATTATTTTTGATTTACAACTCTAAAAGTTGTTCTTCTGTTTGCTCTGTGTTGTGCTTCTGTACAAGAAACTCCATCAGCACATCTGTTAGTTAATTTAGACTCTCCAAGACCGTTTCCAGTTAATTGGCTAGGGTTAACTCCTTTAGATATTAAGTAGTTTGTAACTGCTTGTGCTCTTCTTTCAGATAAATCTTGATTGTTTGCTTTTGTTCCTCTTGAATCTGTATGAGACTCAATAGCTACAGCAACACCATCTTTTAAGATTGGTAATAATCTAGCATCAATAATTCTTTTTGCTCCGTTAGTTAAAGTAGCACTTCCTAAGTTCCAGTTAATTGGTAATGGAGTGTTGTTTACTAATTCACATTCAACTTCTTTCCAAGTAGTTAAACCACCTTTGTTAACTAAAACTTCTTTAGTAACTGTTTTGTATTTAGCAGCAACAGTAACTTCTTCTTGGTAAGCATCTTTTACTAAAACTATTTTACTAATAGTTCCATAAACTGCAGGAATATCAATAGTTTTTGTAGTTGGTCCTGAAACCATTACTTTCTTAGTGTATGTTTTATCATAACCAGGAACTTTAGTAGCTTCTGTAGAAGCATCTGAACTTAAAGTAGTTAATGCAACAGTAACAAATTTTGCAGGAATTGGCTTATAACACCAGTATCTACAATCGTTAGGGTCACTAGATTCACAATCAGGAGCTTTTTCACTCATTTCCCAAACAGCAGATGCTGCTTTAGTTTCAATAACTTGAGAATCTGGGCTAAAAGTAGCTTTTATAGTTCTTAATTTATTTGCATCTTCTTTTGCAGTATAAGATAAAGTTTTAGTTTCCCAAACACTTGGTACAACAACTAAACGTTGGTCTGCTTCTTTTACTAATACTCTTTCTGTAACAGTTTCATAAGTTGCAGGGTATGTTACAATTTTCTTGTAAGCTGGTGCAATTTCAATAGTTACGTCTTCGTTTTTCCAAACTTCTGGAGTTTTACAACGTACATAACATTTTCCTGGTTCTGGATTAGCTGGTAAATCCTGTGCAAAAGCAACTGCTCCAAACATTAATAATGTTGCACTTAGTAAAATTTTTTTCATGGTAATTAGTTTTAATATTTATCGTTCACTCTTAAGACGCAAAATAGTTTTAAAAGTCACTGTAAATATACAAAAAAAATACAAATGTTAAAGAAAAGTTAAAGAAATGCTAATGAAATGTTAAAGGATTTTATTGTAAAGTATTGTTGTATAGTGTTTTAATAATTCCGTCTGAAAGACCAATTTTAGGGACATAAATTTTTCTAGCACCACTCCATTTCATTGCAGAAAGATATATTTTAGTTGCTGGTATAATTACATCTGCTCTATCTGGGTTTAAACTTAATTCAGAAATTCTATCATCGTAACTCATATTCTTTAAAAATTGATATTGAGCATTTAGATAAATAAAAGAAATAGGTTTTCCTTCTGTTCTGCCAGACATTTTAAATATTTTATTAATGTTTCCACCAGAACCTATTAAAGAAATTCTTTTTAAATCTTTTGTATTCTTCTTAATCCATTTTTCAACGTTAGCAAACATTTCTTTGTTTACAGCCTTTTTATTATTTAAAAGTCTAACTGTACCCATTTTAAAAGATTTAGAAATTACAATTTTCCCTTTAGAAAATAAGGTGAATTCTGTACTACCACCACCAACATCTACATATAAATAAGAGTTGTCTCCTTCTATTAATTCATTTAAATCTGTAGAAGATATAATTGCAGCTTCCTCTTTACCTCCAATAACATCTATTTTAACACCCGTTTTAGATAAAATTTCTGCAGTAACTTCATCTCCATTAGAAGCTTCTCTCATTGCAGAAGTTGCACAAGCTTTGTATTTTTCTACACCATGAATATTCATTAGTAATTTAAATGCTTCCATAGCATTTAGCATTCTGGTTATATTAGCTTTACTAATAACACCATCATTTACAAATACATCTGCACCTAAACGAATAGGTACACGTACTAAAGAAGATTTTTTAAATTGAGGTTCTCTGTCATCTGAAACAATAACGTTTGCGATAAGTAATCTAATGGCATTAGAACCGATATCAATTGCTGCGAATTTCTTTATTTCTAACAAAATCTATTATTTAAGGTTTTTAGGGAATTCTACTAAAACAGTTTTTCCTCTTCTTATGTTTTTCCAATGTTTTTCTTGAAATTGAATACCAATAACTCCACAAGTTGTTACGTGTGCTAAGGGTTTGTCTCCAAATTCATTCACAAAAGTATTAATTCCATGATCATGGCTAAAAATAATGGCTGTATTAAAAGCATCATCTAAAGCATTTACTGTTTTTACTAGATAACCATCACTAAAACTATATAATTGTCTTTTTATTTGAAGGTTAGCATGTGGAAAGCCAAAGTTTTCGCAAAAAATTACTGCTGTATGCAGCGCTCTGTTTGCGCTACTTGTTATAAAAACATCTGGTTTATCTATTTTTTTTGATAAAAATTTAGACATTAAGTGAGAATCTTTAATTCCTCGCTTCTTTAAAGGTCTATCAATATCGTCAATTCCTTTGTAATCCCAAGAGGATTTTGCATGTCTAACAATATATAATGTTTTCATTTATTTTTTATTGATTAGGGTAAATATAAAAATTTATGGTGCTAATCTTTCAATTTTCCAAGAAAAATCTTTTTCTAAACTATATCTTATTCTATCGTGTAATCTATTTGGTCTCCCTTGCCAAAACTCTATAGATATTGGTTTAACTAAATAACCACCCCAATGTTTTGGTCTTACTATTTCTTTTCCTTTAAATTCTTTTTCAAAAGAATTTAAGCTTTCCTCTAATTCATTTCTAGAGGCAACAACTGTACTTTGGTTAGAGGCCCAAGCGCCTAGTTTGCTACCTTCTGGTCTAGATTCAAAATAACCATCAGATAAATTGTCTACCTGTTTTTCTGCAATACCTTTTATAATAATTTGCTGTTCTAAAGCTGGCCAAAAGAAAGATAAACAAATATGGTTATTTTCTTCTATTGCTTTTCCTTTTTCAGAAGAATAATTTGTGTAAAAAATAAATCCTTCCCAAGTAAACTTTTTTAATAATACAACTCTACTTTTAGGAAAACCATCTTTACCAATTGTAGAAACTGTCATTGCATTAGTTTCTTCTACGCTTTCAGAATCATCTGCGTTTCTAAACCAAGTTTGAAACAATTCCATTGGGTTTTCTGGACAATTACTTTCTAATAATTCTTGCTTTTCGTAAGATTTACGATAATTTGATAAGTCTTTAGACATTTCTTTTATTTGAATTCAGTAAAAATACTGAATAATTTATGAGTACAAACACACTAAAAGATAGTTTTTTTAATCTATTTGATTAAGATATTTTGAAAGAAACACGCCTGTGCTTGCACAAGCTTGCAGTAGATAGCCTCCAGTAGGAGCATCCCAATTTAACATTTCGCCAATGCAAAACTGATTTGGAATTTTTTCTAATTGAAAATTGCTGTCTATTGCACTTAAAGAGATACCACCAACAGTAGAAATAGCTTCATCTAAAACCGCTAAACCTTTAATTTCTAAAGGAAATTTTTTAATAGATTTTGATAAAATTTCAACATCTAAATACGCTTCTTTTGTAAGGTGAATTTTTAATAAACTTATTTGAGAACTACTTAGTTTAAGTTCTCTTTTCAAAATTTGTGTTGTGTTTTTAGAATTTGAACTTTTAATTTTAGAAAGAACAGTTTCTAGGCTTAAAGTAGGTTTAAAATCAAGGTAAATAATTGCCTTTTGTTCTGATTTTAGTTGTTTTCTAATTTGCGGACTTAAACCATAAATGGCATTTCCTTCTAAACCAAAATTAGTAATTACTACTTCTCCTTTTTGTGTTTTTTCTGAACAAGAAATCGCAATATTTTTTAGAGGATTACCTTCATATTCTTTGATGAAAATTGAGTTCCAATTAATTTTAAAAGCACAGTTAGAAGCTTCAAAAGGAATTGTTTTTATGTCTTTTTCTTTAAATGTGCTTAACCAATTTCCATCAGAACCTGTAATTTTCCAACTTCCGCCACCTAAAGAAAAAACGGTATAATCTGAAACTGTAGATTTATTATTTATAATTGCGTTATTTTTAGAATCCCAACCAGAAAATATGTGTTCGTATTTAAAAACAACTCCTCTTTCTTTTAGATGATTTAAAATTGTATTCAAAACTGTAATTGGTTTTATTCCTTCTTCAGGATAAATTCTTTTACTACTTCCAATATATGTAGGGATTCCTATTTTATCTAACCAGTTTCTAAAATTATCATTATTAAAATTTAATAAAGAATTTTCTAGAAAATTAGTTGGTGTATATTTTTTTATAAACTCTAAAATTGGTTCTGAATGTGTAAGATTAAAACCGCCTTTTCCTGCCACTAAAAACTTTCTTCCAGCAGTTTTATTTTTTTCATAAATAATAATGTCGAATTTTTCTACATCTAAAAAAGCCGCTAAAAGAAGTGCAGAAGGTCCGCCACCAATTATAGATATTGATTTTTTCATATTACTTCTGTCTAAATATAGACAAACCTAAAAATGTTATAAATCCGTTTAAGATTAAAAGAGAAAAACCAAAATCGAAACCAAAAGATTCTAACGCTAAATAATTTACTAAATAGGTTAGAAATGGAGATGCCAAACATATAAAAGGTACCATTTTGTCTTTTACTTTGGTTTTAGTGAATAAGCCAAAAGCATATAAACCTAATAACGGACCATACGTATAATTAGCAAACGTAAATATTTTAGCAATTACACTTTCATCTGCGATAAAATATTTAAAAATTAGAATTGTTGCAATTAATATAAAGGAGAAAAGTATGTGAATTTTCTTTCGAGTTTTTTCTTGTTTTACTTTGTCTTCTTTTTTATCAATTTCTAAAATATCTATACTAAAAGAAGTTGTTAAAGAAGTTAATGCAGAATCTGCACTAGAATATGCTGCTGCAATTAAACCTAATAAAAAGAAAATAGCTGTTGCTAAGCCTAAATTTCCGTTTGTTGCTATTATTGGAAATAATTCGTCTTTATGTGCATCTATTCCGTTTTTCTGAGCATAATCTGTTAGCAAAACGCCTAAAGCTAAAAAGAAGAAATTTACAATTACCAAAACTATTGTAAACCAAAACATGTTTTTCTGTGCATCTTTTAGGTTTCTACAAGTTAAGTTTTTTTGCATCATATCTTGGTCTAAACCTGTCATAACAATAGCTACAAAGGCTCCCGCAAGAAAACGTTTCCAGAAATAATCACCAGCATTTATATCATCAAAAAAGAAAGTTTTAGAAAATTCACTGTCTGCAACATAAGTAAAAAGGTTGCTAATTTGTAGTTCGTCAGAAATTGTATAAATACAAACACCAACTGCAATTAGCATAAACAATGTTTGTAAAGTATCTGTCCAAACTATCGTTTTTATTCCACCTTTAAAGGTATATAACCAAATTAATAAAATAGTTATAGAAACTGTTACCCAAAACGGAATTCCATAACCATCAAACAATAATAATTGCAAAACATTTGCTACTAAAAATAAACGAAAAGCAGCACCAATTGTTCTAGAAAGTAAGAAGAAACTTGCGCCAGTTTTGTAAGAGTGTTTACCAAATCTATCTTCTAAATACGTATAAATAGACGTTAAATTTAATTTGTAATAGAGTGGAAGTAGCACCAAACCAATAACTGCATAACCTACAACATAACCCAAGACCATCTGAAAATAACTCATGCTTTGGCCTTCTACCCAACCAGGAACAGAGATAAATGTTACACCCGAAAGTGAAGCACCAATCATACCAAAGGCAACTAAATACCAAGGTGAAGAATTGTTCGCTTTAAAGAATGTTTTGTTATCTGCAGATTTACCTGTTAGGTAAGAAATGAGAATTAAAACAGAAAAATAGGCAACAATTAATAAGACAATATATTCTGGTTTCATTTAAGTTTAAATTTATGATACGAATATATGTTTTTTAGAAGTCTTTTCTATTTTTTCTTGATTCTTTTCTATTGAATAGATTAAATTTGCAGTTATGGATTTTTCATCGAAACTATTAGAAAATGCTGTGAGTGAAGTTTCTCGTTTACCAGGAATTGGTAAAAGAACTGCATTGCGTTTGGTCTTACATTTATTAAAACAACCTTCTGATAATACTAAGTATTTGTCTGAAGCTTTGTTACATTTAAGAAACGATGTTAAAACTTGTGAAAAATGTCATAACATATCAGACACATTATTGTGCGATATTTGTCAGAATCCTAGAAGAAACGCAGAAATTGTTTGTGTTGTAGAAGATATTAGAGATGTTATGGCAATAGAAAGTACATCTCAATTTCAAGGTTTATATCATGTTTTAGGCGGAAAAATTTCTCCTATTGAAGGTATTGGTCCTCAGAACTTACAAATAGAATCTTTAGTTAATAAAGTAAGTAACGGAGAAATTAAAGAATTAATTTTTGCATTAAGTTCTACAATGGAAGGTGATACAACCAATTTTTATATTTTTAAACAAATAGAAAAATTTAACATAACAACATCTACTATTGCACGTGGAATTTCTGTTGGAGATGAATTAGAATATGCAGATGAGGTTACTCTTGGTAGGTCTATTGTAAATAGAATTCCTTTTGAGCAAAGTATTAGAGGTTAATTCTCTAAATTCTTTGTTTCATCACTTTCTAAAACTTCTTTTTCCGCTTTTTCCCAAGATCTTTTTTCTCTAATTTTTTTATAAAGTTTAATTCCTAACATCATTAAAATACCAAAAAGTATAATTCCAACAACGCCCCAAATCCAATTAATAGCACTTTTTACGGTTACTAAAAAGACAACTGCAAAAAGAATTATGGTAGAAATTTCGTTAAAAATTCTAAGTTTAAAAGCAGAGTATTTTATAACATCATTTTGAAGTTTTTTGTAAATATTATGGCAAAAACCATGATAGAAATACAATGCCAAAACAAAGGCAAGTTTTACCAACATCCAAGGTTCAGATAAATAATAAGGATTATCTAAGAGCATCCAAAAAGCAAAAAAACTTGCTAAAATTGCGGATGGCCAAGTAATAATATACCACAACCTTTTTGTCATTAATTTATATTGCGTTTGCAAAATAGATTTAGCAGGTTCTAATTTATTTTCAGCTTCTGTTTGGTAAATAAATAATCTAGGAATGTAAAATAAACCAGCAAACCAAGTAACAACAAATATAATGTGTAGTGCTTTTACGTAAAGGAAATCCATAATTTATATGTTTAATTTCTAATTGTTATTTAATAGCACAAACGTTATTTCTTCTTTGCTAAAAAGCTAGTTTAGAAATAACGCTTGTTTGTATTTTAAAGTTCTTGTAAAATTACTTGTTCTTCCAATCATTAATCCAAGAAACCATAACATCTACCCAATCATCATTATCATTCATACAAGGTATGTGTTTGTAGTCTGTACCTCCAGCTTCTAAGAAATCTTCTTTTCCTTCCATTGCAATTTCCTCTAAAGTTTCTAAACAATCTGCAACAAAAGCAGGTGTAATTACAGCTAGTTTTTTCTTGCCTAAACCTGGGAATTTTTCTAATTCAAAATCTGTATAAGGTTTTAACCAAGGGTCTTTTAATAAACGAGATTGAAATGAATTACTATGGTTTGTTTCATCAAAACCTAATTCTTTAGCAATTGCTTTTGTAGTTTCAAAACATTGATGTCTGTAACATGTATGATGCGCAACAGAATTACGTTCGCAACAAGAGCCGTCTAATTTACAGTGGCTATTTGTTGGGTCAGATTTTTTAATATGACGCTCTGGAATTCCATGATAAGAAAACAAAACATGGTCGTAATCAAAACCTTTTAAATGATTTGCAATATTGTTACTCATCGCTTTTATGTAATCTGGTTTATTGTAAAACGGAGGTAAAGTATCTAGTTTAACCTCAGGATACTTTTCTGCTAAAATTTCTTCAGCTAAAACAACAACAGTTTCGTAAGAAGACATTGCGTAATGTGGGTATAATGGTACTAACATTATTTCTGTAACACCTTTATCTATAAGGTTTTTAATTCCTTTTTCCATAGACATAGAACCATAACGCATTGCTAATTCTACAGGAATATCTACTTTTTTGGCTACTTTTTTTGTAAATCTTTCAGAAATAACAACTAACGGAGAACCTTCTTTCCACCAGATTTTTTTGTAGGCAGCACCAGATTTCTTTGGTCTTATTTTTAAGATAATTCCTTTAATTAAAATCCAACGTTTCCAAAACGGAATATCAATTACACGCTCATCCATTAAGAATTCGCCTAAATATTTTTTTACATCTTTTGTTTCTGTAGAATCAGGAGATCCTAAATTGTTTAATAATATTCCTTTCATTCTAAAAGTTTCAAAGTTTTGAAGTTTCTATAATTGAAACTTCTATAATTTTATTTTTATTATTTAGATAATTGGTTTGTAACCTCGTACAAAGTTATTGCCAAACTATGTATAACATTCATGCTAGAGTTTCTACCAAACATTGGTATAGCAACAGTTTCGTCTACAAGTTCTATGTTTTCAATTCCGTTTCTTTCGCTTCCCAAAAGTAACACGATTTTTTCATGATTTTTAAAATTAAAATCTTGAATATCGATACTTTTATCAGTAATTTCTATGCCAACTATTGTGTTTCCTTCAGTTTTTAATTGTGCTATTAGTGCATCAAAATTATTATAAGAAGAATGTTCAATTTGGTTTACTGTATTTCTTGCTGTTTTTTTTACAATTCTATTTTCTACGGAAGGCGAGCTTTCATGGAAATATATTTTTTTTACACCAAAGCTTTCAGAAATTCGAAAACACATTCCTATATTTTCTGGAGTTCTAATGGCATCGCAAACAATTGTTATTGGAAATTGTTTTTGATTATTTTCTATATCGTAATGTGTTAGTTGTTCCAAATTATTAGTTTTTTTGTTTAAAGTTTTCTTACTTACTGCTTTAAACTCATTACATATTTCTTTGGCGTTGTACCAAACTTCTTTTTAAATGCAGCTATAAAATGGCTAGCAGTACTATAACCAACTTGAAGGCCAACTTCATTTACATTGTATTGGTTGGTTTCTAGAAGTTTACGCGCATGTTCCATTTTGTAATCAAACAAAAAACTATAAACAGTATCGCCATAAATTTGCTTAAAACCTTCTTTTAATTTCTTTAAATTTAAACCTATTTCTGCTGCTAATTCTTGCAGACTTGGTGGTTCAGACATTCTAGAAATAATAATTTCTTTTGCTTTTCTAATTTTTAAAACATTTTGTTCATCAACTAAAAAAGGACAATATTCTGCATCTGCATTTTCTTCTTTTTGAAAATGAAGACTTAAAAGTTCGTAAATTTTACCTTTAACATATAGTTCTTTTATAGAGCTATTAATATTAGAATTAATTATTTGTTGTAAAACAATAGAAACTGTAGGTTTTATTTCTGTATCATCATAAAATTTTCTGTTACTGTTTTCATCACTTAAAAAAGGAATGTAACCAGATTCTTTAGAGAATAAAGAGTGAAATTTTTCAATAGAAATTAATAAAGAAACTAAAGTTGTTTTTGGTTGAATTTCTAGGTTAATTGGTAAAGTTCTTTGTGGGTTGTATAATAGAATAGATCTGTTGTCTAAGACATCAAAAGAATAATCGCCAGTGTTAAATAGAAATTTAGAATTACCTCTTAAGCAAAAGTGCATTTGTATAAAAGTACTATCTATATCTCTTTCGAAATTAACAACCTCTTTGCTTTCGTTCTGAAAATGAAGAACATAAAACCCTTTTCCTAGGTTTATTTCTTCAAAAGAACTTTCTCCGACATTTTTAAACATAATATTCTAAAAGATTTGAATTGCTTTTATTTAGAATCATTCTATATAAAAACATTAAAATTACTCGTTAACACTACAAAAATAAGGGTTTTTAGAAGATTTATATAAAAAAAACAACTAAAAAACATTCAACGTTATTAAAAGTTCTTCTAGCGATACTTTTTTGTGTTTGTTGTTTTTATTTTTGCAACATCTTTTACAATTTATGAAGGAATTAGGACAAGAGCATTTTTACAATATTGGTGTAAGTTATAAAAAAGCTGATGCAGAAACGCGCGGTAAATTTTCTGTATCTAAAGAAAATCAGACGGCTCTTCTAAATTCAGCGAAAGAAAAAGGAATTCATTCTATATTTATAATTTCAACGTGCAACAGAACAGAGATATTTGGTTTTGCAAATCGTCCTTGTTTATTAATAGAATTATTGTGCGATTTTTCTGAAGGAACAGTTAAAGAATTTAACGCAATTTGCAATATTAATAAAGACCAAGAGGCAATTAGCCATTTATTTAGAATTGGTACAGGTTTAGAAAGTCAGATTCTTGGAGATTATGAAATTGTTGGTCAGTTAAGGCAATCTTTTAAGCTAGCAAAGCAGTTAAAAACTACAAATGCATACGTAGAACGTTTGGTGAACTGTGTTTTACAAGCAAGTAAACGTGTTAAGAATGATACAAAATTAAGCTCTGGAACTACTTCTGTTTCTTATGCAGCTGTTCAATACATTATTAAAAATTTACCAGATTACAATTCTAAAAATGTTTTAGTTTTTGGTTTAGGTAAAATGGGAAAGCATACTTGTAAAAATTTAGCAGAATACACGCAAAATAAACAAGTTTGTTTAATTAATAGAACAGAAGAAAAAACAATTCAATTTGTAAAAGAACACGCATCTATTAGAAAATCTGAAATAGAAAACTTACAAGAAGAAGTTTCTAAAGCAGATATTTTAATAGTTTCTACAGGTTCAGACAAACCAACAATTACTACAGAACACATTTCTAAAAATAAAGAAATTTTAATTTTAGATTTATCTATGCCAGAAAATGTGGCTAGAGAAGTGGCAGATTTTAAAGATGTTTCTTTAGTAAATGTAGATGAACTATCTAAAATAACAGACGAAACACTAGCTGTTCGTCAGCAAGAAATACCATTTGCCAAAGAAATTATAGAAACTCATAAAGCAGAATTTAATAGTTGGTTAAATCACAGAAGATTTACACCTGCAATTGCAGCTTTAAAAGAGTCTTTAGAAATAATTAAGAAAGATGAAATTAATTTTCAAAAAAAGAAAATTAGTAACTTTGATGAAAATCAAGCAGAAATCTTAACTTCACGTTTTATTCAAAAAATTACTACACAGTTTGTTAAACATTTAAAAGATGAAGATACTTCTGTATCAGAAAGTATAGAAGTTATTCAAAAAGTGTTTCAATCATAATTAAAACTCCATGCAAAAAATAATAAGAATAGGTACTCGCGATAGCCAATTAGCGCTTTGGCAAGCTAATAAAGTGCGTAAAGAATTAGCGGAATTAGGTTATGAATCTGTTCTGGTTCCTATAAAATCTATAGGAGATATTGTTTTAGATAAACCTTTATATGAATTAGGTGTAACAGGAGTTTTTACTAAAAATTTAGATATTGCTATGTTAAATGGCGATATTGATATTGCTGTACATTCTTTAAAAGATGTGCCTACCGTTTTACCAGAAGGTATTGTGCAAGCAGCAGTTTTAAAACGTGCAAATTATTCAGATTTGTTAGTTTTAAAAGATACTGAAGAGTTTTTTGGACAACCAGAAGGAATTATTGCAACAGGTAGTTTAAGAAGAAAAGCACAGTGGTTAAACCGTTATCCAACTCATAAAGTAGAAGGATTAAGAGGGAATGTAAATACTCGTTTAGAAAAATTAGAAAATAGCGAAACTTGGAATGGAGCATTATTTGCTGCAGCAGGTTTAGAAAGATTAGAGATAAGAGAAGAGACAGCAATTCAATTAACTTGGATGATTCCTGCGCCAGCACAAGGTGCAATTATGATTGCTGCATTAGAAAAAGATGATTTTGTTTTAGATGCTTGTGAGCAATTAAACCACCATGAAACGAAGGTTTGTGTAGGTATAGAAAGAGAGTTTTTAAGATTATTAGAAGGTGGTTGTACAGCGCCAATTGGTGCTTTAGCTTATGTAGATTCTAAAACTGAAGAAATTAATTTTAAAGGAATCTTATTGAAAAAAGATGGTTCTAAGAAAATTACAGTTACAAAAAACGCAAAATTAGGAAGTCATAAGTTTTTGGCTAAAGATTGTGCAGATTATGTAATTAACAGAGGAGGAAAGGAGTTAATGCAAGAAGATGAAGAAAACGAATCTAGAATAGCTACCGTTTATTCTACAAAAAAGCTATCAGAACTTCAGAAAGAAGATTTATCACCAGCAATTGGTATACAAGATAGCGATTTTATTAAAATCCGTTTCAATAGAATTCCTGCCAAAGTAATGAAAAAACAACATGAAAATGTTGTAATTACTAGTCAGAATGGTGTAGAAGCAATTCTAAACTCTTTTACAAAAGATGAAATTAATTTCAAAAATATTTTTTGTGTTGGTAGAAGAACAAAAAAGTTAATTGAAAACAGAATTGGAAAAGTAACACACGTATCTAAAAACGCTTTAAAATTAGCAGAATACATTTCTAAAGAAACAGATATTAAAGAGGTTTCTTATTTTAGTAGTGATGTAAGATTAGATGTTTTACCAACATATTTACAAGCGCATGAAATTGTTGTAAATGAAGTTGAAGCATACAAGACAATGTTAAGCCCTGTAAAAATTGATGATGATGTTGCTGGTGTTCTATTTTATAGTCCTTCTGGTATACAAAGTTATTTAGAAGAAAATACAACAGATAAAATTGCTTTTTGTATTGGAGAAACTACTGCTGTAGAAGCAAGAAAAAACTTCAAGAACGTTCAAGTAGCAAACTTACCAAGTGTAGACAGTGTTTTAGAAATGGTTAATAGTCATTTTTCACAATAAAAGATATTTAAAATGTCTCCTCGAATGTAGTTGAGAGGTAAATATAATTCTCTACTGCGCTAGAACGGACAATAAACTTTAATAAATGTTTAGAACCCGAAGATTACGCAAAACAGAAGGAATTAGAAGATTGGTTAAAGAAACAAAATTATCTGTAGATGATTTTGTATATCCGCTTTTTATTGAAGAAGGAGAAAATATAGAAACAGAAATTGTTTCTATGCCTGGTATAAAACGTTTTTCTTTAGATAGAATTTCTAAAGAGTTAGACGAGGTTGTTTCTTTAAATATTCCAGCAGTTTTATTATTCGGTATTCCTTCTACTAAAGATGAAGAAGGAACAGAAACCTGGAATGATAAAGGAATTATGCAACAAGCAATTCGCTTTATAAAAGAGAATTATCCAAGTTTATATGTAATTACAGATGTTTGTTTCTGTGAATATACTTCTCATGGTCATTGTGGAATTATACATGATAATGATGTAGATAATGATGCTACTTTAGTAAATCTAGCAAAACAAGTAATTTCTCATGCAAAAGCAGGAGTAGATATGGTTGCACCTTCAGGAATGATGGATGGAACAATAGATATGGTTCGTCAATCTTTAGATAACTCAGGCTTTTCTAACTTGCCAATTATGGCATATTCTGTAAAATATGCTTCAGCATTTTATGGTCCTTTTAGAGATGCAGCAGATTCTGCGCCAACTTTTGGAGATAGAAGAACATATCAAATGGATCCTTCAAATAGAGATGAAGGAATGCGTGAAGCAACTTTTGATGATCAAGAAGGAGCAGATATT
>CAXBIR010000017.1:0-38906 GCA_963975825.1 uncultured Polaribacter sp. | reverse complement strand
TCTATTTAAAATTAGCAATTAAGTACAAGATTATAGATAAACCAAACCAGCGCAGTTCTCATACAAAAATAACCGTTAGAGGAGGTGGAATATTATTTATCTTAGCCATTATACTTTTTTTTATTTTAAATAATTATAAATATCCTTATTTTTTTATAGGTGTTTTAGCCATTTCTTTTGTTAGTTTTTTAGATGATATTTATACATTAAGTTCTAAAATTAGATTTCCATTTCAAATAATAGCAATTTTATTAGTTTTATTTGAAGTAGGTTTACCTTTTAGTCCAATTTATATTTTATGTTTATTAACTGGAGTTGGTATAATTAACATGTTTAATTTTATGGATGGTATTAATGGTGTAACTGGGTTTTATAGTTTAGCTGTAATTTCTGGTTTGTATCTAATAAACATGAATGAGAATATTATCGATTCAGATTTAATGATATATACATTTATATCAATACTAATTTTTGGTTTTTATAACTTTAGAAAAAAAGCGCTTTTTTTCGCAGGAGACATTGGTAGTATATCTATTGGTATGTTAATTTTCTTTTTAGGTTTTTATCTTACTTATGTGCTAAATTCTCCTTTACTATTATTATTAGTAATAGTTTATGGTGCAGATGCAGGTAATACATTGTTATATAGAAAGTTTTTTACCCAAGAAAGTATTTTAGAGCCTCATAGACATCACATATATCAAAAGTTGGTAGATATTAAAAAAATGTCACACTTAAAAGTGTCTATTATTTATGCTATTCTTCAGTTAATAGTTAATGTAATTATTTTTAAAAGTTACAAATTAGAACTACAAACTCAATTTTTAATTTTTTCAATTTTAGTTTTTTCATTTATATTGTCTTACGTGTTTTTGTTTAGGAAGTTAAAAGCTTAACTTTTAAATTAAAAATCATGAAAAAAATATATCTTTCAAAACCGGATTCTGAGTTTTCCCTAGAGAATATTAATTCTAGTGAAAAAAATGTTTATGAGTTTGAAAAGCTTATTGAGAGGTATCTAGAAGTTAAAAAACACGTTGTAGCGCTAAATTCTGGTACATCTGCAATTCATTTAGCTTTAATTTTAGCGGGGGTCAAAAAAGAGGACGAGGTTTTATGCCAAAGCTTTACATTTGCAGCGTCAGCTAATCCTATCATCTACCAAGGAGCTAATCCAGTATTTGTAGACAGCGAGATGGATACCTTTAATATGTGTCCTGGATTATTAGAGAAAGCAATTTTAGATAGATTATCTAAAGGGGTAAAGCCAAAAGCCATTGTGTTTGTTCACTTATATGGTATGCCTGCTAAAATTGATGAAATTTCAGCAATTGCAAAAAAATATAACATTATCCTTATTGAAGATGCAGCTGAAGCTTTAGGTTCTGTTTACAAAGGAAAAAAATGTGGAACTTTTGGTGATTTTGGAGTTTTTTCATTTAACCATAATAAAATTATTACCACTTTTGGAGGTGGTGCATTAATTTGCAACACAATAAAAGATAGAGATAAAGCAGCCTTTTTATCAAGACAAGCAAGGGATGTTGCTCCTCATTATCAGCATTCAGAAATTGGCTATAACTACAGAATAAGTAGTGTTTTGGCAGGAATTGGAATTAAACAGTTTAAAAAGCTTGATGAAAATGTTCTATCAAGAAGAAATTTAAACATTTATTATACTAAAATTTTTAGTTCTATTAAAGGTATAACAATATTACAGGAACTACCTTATTCAAAATCTAATCATTGGTTAAGCTGTATTTTAATAGACGAAAAAATTACTGGCTTTACGAGAGAAAGTTTGAGGTTATGTTTTTTAGAAAATAATATTGAATCTAGACCTTTTTGGAAACCAATGCATTTACAGCCTGTTTTTAAAGATTGTATTTTTTATGGAAATCAAATAAGTGATAACCTTTTTAAAAACGGCCTATGCTTGCCATCTAGCTCTAATTTGTCTAAAACCGATTTAGAGAGAATCATTTCTTCAATCAAGAAATTATTGTAACTTCGCAAGGTTCATTATCTAAACAAAAATGATAAGAAAATTCTTTTTAAAAGCTTTAAATAAATATGCATCTAAGTGGGTGGTTTTATTTATAGATATACTTCTAATTTGCTTTGCATTTGTTGTTGCTTATGCTATAAGGTTTAATATTAGTTTAAATTTTGATGTATATAGTCTAAAAGAGCAATTGCCAGTTGTAATAATTATAGCATTAATTAGCTTTCTTTTAGTAGGTTCATATAAAGGAATCATTAGACTTACCGGTACTAAAGATGTTTTTAATGTTTTTTTTGGTGTTACTTTATTTACCGTTTTTATTGTCTTTTTAGTTGTTGTAAATCAATTTTTTCAAATTTACAAAGGTTTTACAATTCCAAAATCAATTATTTTAATACACTATTTAGTGTCTGTTTTTTTATTAATTATAAGCAGATATATTTTTAAAGCATTTTACGAAGTAATTTCTACAGAATTAAAAACTGTTACAAATGTTTTAATATACGGTGCTGGAGATTCAGGAATGATTACCTACAGTGCTTTAAATAGAGAAAGAGGTAGTAATTATGATATTTTGGGTTTTATTGATGATGATATTAATAAGATTAACAAAAAAATAGATAGAATTAAAATATTTAATTCTTGTAAAATAGATAAAGAATTTATTGAAAAACATGATATTGATGAAATTATAATTTCTATACAAAATATTAAGCCAAATAGGCTTTTAGAATTAGCGGATAATTTAATTGATTTAGGTGTTAATGTAAAAATAGTTCCTCCATTGTCTAAATGGATTGGTGGAGATTTACAGGCAAATCAAATTAAACAAATTAATATAGATGATTTGTTAGGTAGAGAAACGATATCTATAGATAACCCAATCGTAAAAAGAGAAGTAACCAATAAAGTTGTGCTTGTTACAGGCGCTGCAGGGTCTATTGGAAGCGAAATTTCCAGACAACTGTCAGGTTATAATTTGAAACTTCTAATATTAATAGATCAATCAGAGTCACCATTATACGATTTGCAGCAAGAGTTGATTCAAAACAATAAAAACAGTTTTAAAGCTATAGTTGCAGATGTAAGAGATTTGAAAAGAATGCAAGAAGTTTTTGAGGCGTACAAGCCTCAAAAAGTGTTTCATGCAGCAGCATATAAACATGTTCCATTAATGGAAGAAAGTCCGTATGAAGCAATACGTATTAATTTGTGTGGAACAAAAAATATTGCAGACTTATCTTTAAAACATAAAGTTGAAAGATTTGTTATGGTTTCTACAGATAAAGCTGTAAACCCTACAAATGTTATGGGGGCAACCAAAAGGCTTGCAGAAATGTATATTGGTTGCTTGAGTAATGAAAAAAGTGAAACAAAATTTACGATAACGCGATTTGGGAATGTTTTAGGTTCTAATGGTTCTGTAATTCCTTTGTTTAAAAGGCAAATTGAAAACGGTGGTCCATTAACAGTTACGCATAAAGATATAACTAGGTATTTTATGACAATTCCTGAAGCTTGTAGATTGGTTTTGGAAGCTGGAACAATGGGGAATGGTGGCGAGATTTATATATTTGATATGGGGAAATCTGTAAAGATATTTGATATGGCTAGAAGAATGATTTCTCTCTCTGGTTTAAACTATCCAGATGACATTGATATAAAAATTACAGGATTAAGACCAGGTGAAAAATTATATGAGGAATTATTGGCAGATGGAGAAAATACAACTAAAACATATCATGATAAGATTATGATTGCTAAGTCTCCTTCTGTAGATTATTTTAACATAAAGGATAAAATTATACATTTAAGTGAAAGCAATAATAACTTAACCAATTATAATATTGTAGAGCTAATTAAAGAAATAGTTCCTGAATATATTTCTAATAATTCAGTTTATGAGAAATTAGATGTTAATCAATAACAAATCAATTTAAAATATTATTTTCGCAAAAAAAAAAGATAAATGAAATTGTTTTCAATTAAGAAGTATACTTTTCTGGTGAGTTTAACACTATTGATATTGCTTTCATCATGTGTTTCTAATAAAAAAATAGCATATTTTCAGTTTGATGAAATTGATCAAGAGAATGTTAGTAATATTTATAAGACGGTTTTTAAACCAGATGATTTATTACAAATAACAATATCCGCAGATAATTTAGAAGCAGTTAAGCCATTTAATTTACCAGCTGTTTCCTTTGCAGCATCGACAAACTCAGTAGTTGGTCAAGCGCAACAATTAACTTATTTAATTGATAGTAATGGTGAAATTGATTTTCCGATTTTTGGGAAATTAAAAATTGGAGGATTAACAAGAGAAGAGACTATTAGTATGTTAAAATCTAAGTTATCACCAGATTACGTTAAAAATCCTACTGTAAATATTAGAATATCAAATTTTAAAATTACCGTACAAGGTGATGTTAATAGACCTGGTACTTTTAATATAGCAAACGAAAGAGTTACAATATTAGACGCCATAGGTTTAGCTGGGGATTTGAATATTTCAGGAAAGAGAGATAATGTTTTAGTTATAAGAGAAGAAGGAAGTGTGAAGAAAGAGTATAGAGTGAATTTACTTTCAAAAAAAACATACACATCACCTGTTTTTTACTTACAACAAAATGATATTGTGTATGTAGAGCATAATTTTGCAAGAATACAATCTGCTTCTAGTAATACTAATACTAGTTTATTTATATCTGTAGCAGGTACTTTAATAGCAATTGTTTCACTTTTAATTAGATAAGGATGCTGAAAAATGATAACATGTTAAACTCTCAGTTAGAAGAGAATGATACACTAAACATTAGAGAGGAGTTAGAAAAATACCTTTTTCATTGGAAATGGTTTGTGCTTGGTGTAGTTTTATCTCTATTTATTGGATATATATATTTAAGGTATACAGCGCCTCAATATAGTGCTACTGCAACAATATTAATTAAAGACAATCAAAAATCTGGGATATCGAAGGAGTTAGAAGCTTTTAAAGATATGGGCATTGTTGGTAGTGGGTCTAGTAACAATACTGATAATGAGATTGAAATTATAAAATCTAGAAAAATTATCGGTCAAGTAGTTGACTCTTTGAATTTAGATATAAACTACTTTGTAGAAGGAAGAGTTATTAAATCTGAAGTCTATAATAACAAACCATTAAATTTTACATTTTTAAAAAAAAATATAAATCTTTTAGACAAAGACACTACCTTAACTATACTTCAAAAGAATGATAAGGAATTCTTCTTTAAAAATTTTAATGGGAATATTGTTTCTACTCACAAATATGGAGAAATTATAACTTCAAATTTAGGGTCATTTAAGGTTAATAAAATAACAAATTATAATAAAGATATTTTTGTATCTCTTAGTAAAAAATCACAAATAATAGATGTTTACAGTAATAATTTAAGTGTAAGTCCTGTAAATAAAAATTCAAGTGTACTTTTATTGTCAATTAAAAACCGTGTACAAGACAAGGCTGAAGACTTTTTAGATGAATTGGTTAGGCAATATAATATAGATGCTATCAATGATAAAAGTGAAGTTTCAAAAAAAACAAGAGATTTTATTGACGAACGTCTACAAAAGGTATATCTCGACTTGGCTATTATACAGGATAATGTAGAGACTTATAAGATTAAAAATAAAATTACAGGGCTTTCTAAAGAAGGTGAATTAGCTTTAGAAAACGCTTCAATTAATACGGCCCAATTAACTGAAGTTAAAGGTGAATTAATTTTAGCTAATAATATTTTTAATAGTTTGAATAATGATTCTTCTGATAATCAAACTTTGCCTCAAAATCTAGGTTTCTCTGATGTTAATATTAGTAATACTATTGCTAAATATAATGAATTGGTATTAGCTAAAAGTAGGTTAACTGTAAATGCAGGGGTTAAAAACCCCCAAGTAATTCAGTATACATCAGAAATAGAGAATTTAAAGATCAATTTAAAAAAAAGTATTTCTAATTTAGTTAATTCCTTAAAGACAGAACAACAGATTTTGCAAAATGCAGCTTCTGTTGTTTCTAATAAAATAAGTGCTATACCTATCTTGGAGAGAGGTTTTATTGATATTGCAAGACAACAAGAAATTATTTCTGGTTTATATGAGTATTTGCTTAAAAAGAAAGAAGAAACCGCAATCTCATTAGCGGTTACTGTTCCCAATGCAAAAATTATTGATAAAGCTTATAGTACCGGTATACCTGTTTCTCCAAAGAAAAAGATAGTGTACCTAGCATCATTGTTATTAGGGCTTATAATTCCCTTTATAATTATTTATTTAAGAAATTTATTAGATACTAAAGTTCATAACAAAAAAGATATTGAGAATTCTTTAACGGTTCCATTTTTGGGAGATATTCCTCAATCAGAATCTAAAGAGAAAATTATTGTTGGACACGATGCACGTTCTAGCGGTTCTGAAGCTTTTAGATTGGTTCGAACAAATTTAGACTTTATGTTAGCGGCTAAAGCTGGTTCAAAGAAGTTTATTTTTATTACATCTACAACAAGTGGAGAAGGGAAATCTTTTATATCGATAAACCTAGCTGCAACTTTAGCTTTGTCTGGCAAGAAGGTTCTATTAGTCGGTATGGATTTAAGAGCTCCAAAAGTAACCGAGTATCTTGGCCTAGAAAGTAAAAAAGGTGTGACTAATTACATAACTAGTAGTGATTTAACGCTTGAAGAACTTAAGTTTAACATTCCTGAAGCTAAAGGTTTGGATATTATATCTTCGGGAGCAATTCCACCAAATCCAGCAGAATTACTTAGTAGTAAAAATGTAGAGGATTTATTTGACGAAATAAAAAATAAAGAAGATTACGATTATGTAGTTGTAGATACAGCTCCTGTTAATTTAGTAACAGACACATTATTAATAGCTAAATATGCAGATATGTTTTTATACATAGTGAGAGCGAATTATTTAGATAAAAGATTATTAGCTGTTCCTGAAGAACTATACAGAAGTAAAAGGTTACCTAACATGTCTATTGTTTTAAATGATACAGACCCTAAGAGAAGTTATGGTTATGGTTATGGTGGTTATGGGTATGGTTACCTTGTAGAAGAAGAGAAATCTTGGTTTAAAAAATTATTTTCCAAGAACTAAATATTAATAATAAAAAAGGAGTAATTTTAAATTACTCCTTTTTTATTAGTTAAAAATAGTACTATTATTTTTTAGTAAATGTTTTATTTTTTTTAGATTTTTCTCCGTTCCAATTTTCTTTAGAAGTTGAAGATGATTTTGATGATGTGTGTCTGTTCCCACAAAATTATATAAATCTTGTTTTAATAATTCATTACTAATTTTTTGAACATTTTTGCCATACTGTTCTGTTAACGAAAGTAAATTCAACTGAAATAAACAACCTGCCTTTTTTAGTTTATAGTAATTATTTAAATCATTATGAAAGAAATTGTATCTTTCAGGATGTGCTAAAACTGGTTTATAGCCTTTTAATTGTATTTCAAATAAAATTTCATATAAATTTATAGGGGCGTTAAAATAAGACATCTCTACAAGCACATAGTTGTCTTTCAGTGTAAGTATGTCATTGTTTTTTAGTCTTACGTTAAATTGTTCATCCATCATGTATTCTGCAGCTGCACTTATATTAATGTCTGTGTAACCTTTTTCAACTAAAGCAGTTTTAACTTCTTCTAACTTAGCTTTTATCGTACTTGATGAATTTGGATATACATCTCCTAAAACATGCGGAGTTGTGATAAAGTTTTTAATACCATATGAATACATTTTAAGGATAAGTTCAATTGATTTATCTATGTTTTTAGCACCATCATCTATTCCTGGAAGTAAATGAGAATGAATATCAACAAAACTGTCTGTAAAAAAATCTGTTAAAGGAACCTCTTTTTTCTTAAAGAAAAGCATAAAATTATTTTTCCTCAAAAATACAATTTTAATAATTATTCATACGAAAACGATTGAAGTTTTGCATACTATTGCTTAATGATTTAAGTTATTATATATTTGGTTAAAATAAGAAAATATGATTTTAATAGCAGATGGTGGTTCTACCAAAGCAGATTGGATTGCTATAAATAGTGATAAGAATGAAGAGTTTAGAGTTAGAACTTTAGGCTTAAATCCCGCTGTTGTTCCGGAAGAAGAGTTACATAATAGAATTATTAATATGTTTCAGCTTATTAATGTAAAAGATATTGTAACTGAAATTCATTTCTACGGAGCTGGTTGTGGTACACCAAAACCAACTGCGCTATTAAAAGGAATTTTGGAAGCTATTTTTGTAAACGCAAAAGTTTTTGTTGCTGAAGATATGTTGGCTGCCGTTTATGCAGCATCTGGAAAAGAACCTGCTATGGTTTGTATTTTAGGAACAGGATCAAATAGTTGTTATTTTGACGGTGAAAATATGCAAATGTTAGTACCTTCTTTAGGTTATATTCTTATGGATGAAGCTAGTGGTAATTATTTTGGTAAAAAGTTATTGGTTGACTATTATTATAATAAAATGCCCAAAAGAATAGCTTCAAATTTTGAAAGGGAATTTAATTTGGATGCTGATGATATAAAAAGAAATATTTATAAAGAAGCAAACCCTAATATGTATTTAGCTTCTTTTGCAAAATTTATGTTCGATTTTAAAGAAGAAAAATACGTGAAAAGGTTGATAAAAAAAGGATTCCAAGAATTTTTTAAGTATCGTATTTTATCTTACGATATAGATAACAAAACACCAATTTATTTTATAGGGTCTATTGCTCATTATTTTAGAGATATTTTAGATAAAGTAGCTCAAAAAAATGGCTTAAAAATTACAGGGGTTATACAAAGACCAATAGATAATTTATTAGAATATCATAAAAAAAATATTAATTTATAAAATCTAATATTCTTTCTAATTTCATACCTCTAGAACCTTTAATTAATATTGATTGATTTTCTAGAGGTTTTTTTATGATGTATTCTTTCAAATCTTCAAACGTTTTAAATTGTTCATTTTTTGTAGTTGATTTAAAAAAGTTTTCTCCAACAAAAAGTGTATTCGAAAATGAAAAACTATCAGCAAGATCTGTTATTACTTGATGTTCTCTAAGACTATCTTCACCTAACTCAAACATATCACCTAAAATAACAGTTTTATTTTTTTCTTCTATTTTTGAAAAATTTTCTAATGCCACTTTCATGCTAGAAGGATTTGCATTGTATGCATCTAGTATAATATGATTATTTTCTTTTTTTATTATTTGTGAACGATTGTTTGTTGGAACATATCCTTCAATAGCTTTATTTATTTTATTACCTTCTATTTCAAAATAATTACCAATAGTTATGGCTGCTACTATATTTGCATAATTATATTCACCAATTAAATTACTAGTTACTTCTTGTGTATCTATGTTTAATTTAACAAACGGATTTGCTTCTTTAAATTTAACTGCTTGAGAAAATGAAATAGTTTCTATACTTTTAGTTTTTTCTATTTGAATACTATCTTTAGGGTTTATAAAGGCTATTTTATTATTCTTTTTAAGATATGTATACAATTCGCTTTTTCCTATTATAACACCTTCAATGCCTCCAAAACCTTCTAAATGGGCTTTACCAAAGTTTGTAATGTATCCAAAATCTGGTTTGGCAATGTCGCATAAAAATTCTATTTCTTTTTTATGATTTGCTCCCATTTCTACAATACCAATTTCCGTTTCTGGTGTCATAGAAAGTAGTGTTAATGGTACACCTATATGATTGTTTAAGTTTCCTATAGTTGCTGTTGTTTTATATTTTTCTGATAAAACGCAGTTTATTAATTCTTTTGTAGTTGTTTTTCCGTTACTACCAGTTAACGCTATTATTGGAATATTTAATTGTTGCCTATGAAAGCTAGCTAACTTTTGCAATGTTTGTAAAACATCATTAACTAATATGGTTCTATTATTGATTTTATATTTATCATCATCAATAATAACATATGCTGCTCCCTTTTCTAGTGCTTCCTTTGTAAATTTATTTCCATTAAAATTATCTCCTTTTAGAGCAAAAAATAAAGTGTTATTTCTAATGTTTCTAGTATCTGTATCTACTAAATAGTTTTTTGAATACAGATTGTATATTTCTTTAATTTCCATATTTTAAAGATAAAAAAAACCTCATTGTTTTAGCAATGAGGTTTAAAATATTTTTAGATAATTTTTTATCTGCTAGGGTTTCTAGCTGTTCTTTTTTTGTACGTCATTGGTCCTAACTTATCAGTAACACATCTAAAACCAATATAATTTGTTGCCATGTATTCTGGTAAATATCTTCTTTGTGCAGGATCTAACCAATATTCTCTGTCTGCCCAAGAACCACCTTTGTAAACTCTTGTTTGATCACTAATTAAAGTTCTACGTTTTTTAGCATCATTTGTTAAAATATCTCTCCCAGATATAGAATCTCTAGATCTAGCTGGTTTTTTTGGAGAGTTGTACATGCTTGGTCTAGAAGCAAATCTATCTTCATCATCTTCATAGAACCTTGTAGAGTTTAAATCTCCATCTCCAATATCTGCATTTTCTGCTTTAGAAAAGTTAGTTCTAAAAGAAGCATCATCTTTTGTAATTGGTATGTATTTAATTGTACCAGGTAATTGTTTTGGCCTAATACTTCCGTTAGGTAATGTATCATATTCTACAGCAACATCGTTACCAACAATAACAACTTTACCTTCTTGATTTATCATTTTTTTAGTAAATAAATTACCTCTAAAATAATTAAAATCATTTGCTTCATTATCTATAATTGGTCTATAAACATCAGCAACCCATTCTGCTACGTTTCCAGACATATCATATAAACCAAATGCATTTGGTGGGTAAGATCTAATTCTAATAGGAATATCAGAACCATCAGAACTCCAACCAGGTAAACCACTATATTGTCCTTGTCCTTGTTTAAAGTTGGCTAATTGATCTCCTCTAAATCTTTTCTTTGTTGCTCTTGAGTATTTTCCGTTCCAAGCATATTTTTTTCTACCTCTAACAGTATTGTATTCTCTGTTTTCTACAATTGCTTTTGCTGCAAATTCCCATTCAGCTTCTGTTGGTAATCTAAATTTTTGTTGAAGAACACCATCTGCTTGTGTAATTTTTCTTCCTTGAAAAGCGTCTTTACTAGGTCTTGGTTCTCCTCTTTTTCTAATGCTGTTAGTTCTAACACCTCTTTTGTAAATTGTAGTGTCACCTTCAAATAAATCATCTGAATTATTTAAAAATCTTTCAGTATCGAAAAAATTTCTTGTAGTATCAGATTCGAAAATGTTTTTAATATGACCTTTGTCTATTAATTTTTTTAAGTTTACTGCATTTGTTCTCCATTTACAATATTCATTTGCTTGTAACCAAGTTACCCCAACAACTGGATAATCTGCATAAGCTGGGTGACGAAAATAGTTTTCAGATAAAATATCTGTATTCCCTAAACTTTTTCTCCAAACTAAAGTGTCTGGTAGTGTAGAGTTGTAAATGTGCTTGTATTTTTCTTCAGAAGGAGAGAATACGTCTTTCATGTATTGTACGTATAAAAAGTATTCTGAGTTTGTTACTTCTGCTTCATCCATAAAGAATGAACGAACGTGTATTTTCTTAGGAGTTGTATTCCAATCGAACATTACATCATCTTGAACTTGTCCCATTGTAAAAGAACCTCCTTCAATGTCTACCATTCCTAATGGTGGTTCTTGTCCTTCAAAAGAATTATTTCTAATATAATTTCCATTCTTAGGGTCATTAAAAGACAAACCAGTTAGCCTAGATTTACCTGCTGTAGATCTATTACAATTAGCTAAAAGTATTGTTGTTAATACAACTAAAGATATTTTAAATATTTTTTTCATTTCCTTAGAGAAAATTATTTAGGGTTTTTATTAAGGATGCAATTTACAATAATTATAATTTCGTGCAAGAAAAATGTAAAATTTAACGCATCATTTTTTTATTCACATTCTATTAAACGCAACCTTTTTAAGTTTAGTATAACTTATATTTGTATCTGTTAAAATATCTCATATTTTTTTGCGTTATTTCAATATTATTTATGAAAAGATTTTTTTTAATTTTAGTAACATTATTTTTAACTCAATATGCAGTTTCTCAGTCGAGTAATTCTGTATTGTCTTCTGGAGATTGGTATAAGTTTTCTGTAGATACAACTGGTGTTTTTAAAATTGACAAAAACCTATTGCAAAGAATTGGAATTTCTACTAACGGCATAAATCCAAAAAATATTCAAATTTATGGTAATGGAGGTAGCTTATTGCCGGTTTTAAATAGCGATTTTAGATATAATGATTTACAGGAAAATGCTATTTTTATTGAAGGTGAATCTGATGGTAGTTTTGATAACAACGATTTTATTCTTTTTTATGCCAAAGGGCCACATGATTGGGTTGTAGAACCTTCTAGTAAAACAGCAGTTCACAGACAAAACATATATTCCGACAAAGCCTATTATTTTATTACGGTTGGTAATACTGAAGGGAAAAGAATTTCTCAAAAAGTTTTAAATACGAATATATCAACAAGGCAAATTACTTCTTTTGATGATTTTATTTTTTATGAAAAAGATGAAATAAATTTATTAGGTGCTGGTACACAATGGTTTTTTAATGATAATTTTAATATAGAAAATACACAAAGTTTTACAATACCTTTTTCCAATGCATTAGTAAACACCAATGTTTCTATTAGAACAAGAGGAGTTAGTAACTCTATTATTTCTTCTACAATGTCTGTAAAAGCAAATAATTCTAATTTGTACACTATTAATTATTCAGCCATAAGTTCTGGCGATTTACTAAAAGCAAGAACTTCTGAAAGAATAGCTGCTATAAATAATTCTGAAGACGCAATTACTTTAGAAATTACTTACAATAATAATGGAAACCCTTCAGCGAATGCTTATTTAGATTTTATTGAAATTATTGGTAAGAAAGAATTAATTGCAGAAGCTAATCAATTTTCTTTTAGAAGTTTTACTCAATTTGAAACAACAGGTACAGTAGAATTTCAAATTAAAAATGCAAATAATGTTTTTCAGGTTTGGGATGTTTCAGATTTTTTATCACCAAAAATAATTACAAATGAAGCAACTGGATCCGATTTTGTGTTTAAAGATAACGGTCAAGTTTTAAATGAATACATTGTATTAAATCAAACAGATTTTTATATTCCTGAAACGGTAGAAAACGCAAAAGTTACCAATCAGAATTTACACGCTTTAAAAGATATTAATTATTTAGTAATAACAAGTTCAGAGCTGGTTTCTCAAGCACAAAGATTAGCAGATTATCATCAAACAAATTCTGGCTTAACTACTAAGGTTGTTATCTTAGAAGAAATTTATAATGAATTTGCTTCTGGTTCAGAAGATATTACAGGTATTAGAGATTTTATAAAGCATTTATATACTACAAATTCATCTGCAGACAAAAAATTAAAGTTTGTGGCATTTTTTGGAGATTCTTCTTATGATTACAAAGACAGAATAACTGGTAATAACAATATTGTTCCTGTTAAATTACCATCACAAATAGAAGATATTTATCATTTTAATTTAGCTTTTTCTTATGTTACAGATGATTTTTATGTAATGTTAGACGATAATGAAGGTACAATGGAATCTTCTCATACGTTAGATGTTGTTTCTAGTAGAATTCCTGTTACAGGTGTTTCGCAAGCAAAAGATGTGGTAGACAAAATTTTAAGTTATTACAGTAAAAATTCAATAGGAGATTGGCGAAATACAATTACTTTATTGGCTGATGATATAGATGATGATTTTGATATTCCTATACAAAGTGGAGTTGAATCTATTGCTGATGAAATTACTGCTAGTAAACCAATTTTTAATATTAGTAAAATTTATGCAGATGCTTATGTACAAGAAAATTCTTCTGGTGGAGAACGTTATCCTGAAGTAAAAAAAGCAATTACAAATGCTATCGAAAAAGGTACTTTGGTTTTTGATTATTTTGGACATGGAGGTGAAGATGGTTTTGCTTCTGAAAGAATTTTAGAAAAACCACAAATTCAAGAATTTAATAACCCTAATACATTACCATTATTAATTACAGTTACTTGCGATTTTTCTAGGTTTGATAATCCTAATAGAATTACTGCAGGAGAATTAACTTTATGGAACAAAACTGGTGGGGCAACAAGTATGATAACTACTACAAGAGAAGTTTTTATTAGTGTTGGACAAAGGTTTAACGAAAGTTTAATTAGAATTTTATTAGAATTTAATGATGAAGATTTTACAATTGCAGAATCTTTAACAGAAGCAAAAAATAACTTTACAAGCTTTCAGAAATTCTTTATTTATTCTTTTGGAGACCCAGCAATGAAGTTAGCTGTTCCAGAACCAAACATTAAAATAACTAAATTAAATGGTAAAGATATATCGCAACCTTTAGATACTTTAAAAGCACTTTCTAAAGTTAGTTTTGAAGGTGTTGTTGTAAATAATTCAGATGTTGTTTTAAACGATTTTAATGGCTCTTTGTCTACCACTGTTTTTGACAAAACAATTCTAAAAACAACTTTAGGAAATAATAGTTTTGGAGAAACATTAGATTTTGATACGCAAGACAGTAAGCTTTTTAGAGGGCAATCTACAATAGAAAACGGTGTTTTTAAGTTTGATTTTATTGTACCAAAAGACATTAAAATTGCATACGGAAAAGGGAAACTTAGTTTTTACGCCGAAAACGGAGAATCTGAAAAGGCAGGTTATAATTTTGATATTGTTGTTGGTGGTATAAATGAAAATGCACCAGAAGATACTGTTGGCCCAGAAATAAAATTATTTATGAATGATGAATCTTTTATAGATGGCGCCAATACAAATGCTTCTCCTAATTTAATAGCTGTACTTGCAGATATAAGTGGTATTAATACTTCTATTACAGCTGTAGATCATGATATTATTGGAATTTTAGATGGCGATACTTCAAATCCTATTGTTTTAAATGATTTTTATCAAACAGAATTAAATGATTTTACCAAAGGAAAAGTTACTTATAGACTAAGAGATTTAGAGGTTGGCCCACATACTTTAAAAATAAAAGCTTGGGACACATACAATAACTCATCAGAAACAACGTTGAACTTTGTGGTTGTTAGCGACACCATTCTAAATTTAGAAAATGTGTTAAATTATCCAAATCCTTTTGTAAATTACACAGAGTTTTGGTTCAATCATAATAAACCTAATGAAACATTAGAAGTACAAGTTCAAATTTTTACGGTTTCAGGTAAATTAATAAAAACAATTAACCAAAACGTACAAACCACAGGTAATTTGTCTAGAAGTATTACTTGGAATGGGCTAGATGATTTTGGAAACAAAATAGGTAAAGGTGTTTACGTATATAAATTAAGAGTAAAATCTACAGCAAGCAACTTGGTTTCAGAGAAGTATGAAAAATTAGTAATACTTCAATAAAAGTTAGATATTTGCATTAAGAACAAGATTTAATTATATTAAAAAAAAATGAAGAAATTAGGACTATGTTTATTATTAAGTGTTTTTGCAACCATTAAGGTTTCTGCACAAACAGATACGCAGCAAACTGGTGGAATTACAACTGCAACCCCATTTTTATTAATTGTACCAGACGCAAGAGCAGGTGGTATGGGAGATATTGGTGTGGCAACAAGTGCAGATGCTTTTTCTTTGTTTCATAACCCTGCTAAAATAGCATTTGGAAACAGACAAATTTACACGGGTTTAACATATTCACCTTGGTTACGTAATCTTACCGATGACATTTTTATTGGTAGTGGTTCTTATATTAATAGGTTTAGTGAAAATGCAGCTTGGGGTGCAGATTTTAAATATTTTTCTTTAGGACAAATAGATTTAACAACAGATGGAGGAGCGCCTAATGGTTCTATAAACCCAAATGAATTAGTTGCAACAGGTTCTTACTCTTTAAAATTAAGTGAAACTTTTGCAATGGGAGTTTCTTTAAAATATATCCGTTCTAATTTGGCTTTTAATGGTACAGAAGGTAATTCTTTAAAACCAATAAATTCTTTTGCTGTAGATATTTCTGGTTACTACCAATCTTTTGAAGAGAACTATGGTAACTTTAATGGAAAATATAGAGTAGGTTTTAATATAGCTAACGTTGGTCCAAAAGTTTCTTATACACCAGGAGAGGAAGATTTTATTCCAACAAACTTAAAACTAGGTGGTGGTTTCGATTTTATTTTAGATGATTATAATACAATAACTACTACAGTAGAATTCACAAAATTACTTGTTCCTACAGTAAACAATTCAGAAAAAGGTTGGATTGATGGAATTTTTAGCTCTTTTGGAGATGCTCCAGGAGGTTTTAGTGAAGAAATTAAAGAAGTAACTTATGCTTTTGGTGCAGAATATCTTTACAATAATGCTTTTGCATTAAGAACAGGATATTTTCATGAAAGCGAAGAAAAAGGAAATAGACAATATTTTACTTTAGGTGGTGGGTTTAAAACCAATGCATTAAATATAGATTTGTCTTATTTAGTAAATGCATCAGATGTTAATAATCCATTAGAAAATTCACTTCGTTTTTCTTTATCTTTTGATTTAGGTGAAATTTACGAAGATTATTAAAAAACCATATTTTTTTAGTAATTTTATAACAATATATAAAGCAGTCAATTTAGGCTGCTTTTTTTGACCGCTTTAATTATGAAAGAAATAAAAATAGCTACTTCTGCTACACTATATAATGACGTAAGTGAATTGTCTGCAGAAGACAATATGCTAATGAATAAAGCCATAGAAGCAAGGGAAAAGGCATATGCACCTTACTCTAAATTTAATGTTGGCGCAGCACTATTATTAGAAAACGGAGAAATAGTTTTAGGTAATAACCAAGAAAATGCAGCATATCCTTCTGGTTTATGTGCAGAACGAGTTGCTATTTATTATGCAGGCGCAACATATCCAGGAGTAAAGTTTATAAAATTAGCAATATCTGCAAGTTCTACAATAACTAAAGTAGATAAGCCAGTTGGCCCTTGTGGTGCTTGTAGACAGTCTTTATCTGAATATGAAATAAAACAAAAACAAGCTTTTCCAATTATTTTTATGGGAGAAGTTGGTGAAATTGTAAAAACAGAATCTCTGCTTTCTTTATTGCCATTTTCTTTTGATAGTTCATACTTGTAAAACATGAAACAAGACATTTCTTCAAGAAAAGATATTAAGTTTATCATTACTAAATTTTATGATTTATTATTGATAGATGAAAAAATGATTCCTTTTTTTAAAGAAATAGTAAAACAGAATCATCTTGAAGAACACTTAGAAATAATTTCAGATTTTTGGAATGATATTTTGTTTCATACTACAACTTATAAGAATAATACAATGCAAAAACATTTAGATAAAAATGCTTTTGTAAAGTTTAAAAAAGAACATTTTACCATTTGGACGTCGTATTTATTTCAAACAATAGACGCTTATTTTAAAGGTGTAGTTGCAGAGCAAATGAAAAATAGAGCAACCTCTATTGCTACCGTTATGCAGTTAAAAATGAATGTTTACAAGAAATAACACCTCTTTTCTAAAGTTGAAAAGACTAATTAATTTCGCATTTGAACCTCCCATTGTTATGCATGCATAGTAATTTGAATTTAATTTGCTTTTTTACTTTTGTTACATAAATACGTACTATTATGATGGCATCTAAAATTACAGGAACAGGAAGTTTTATTCCCTCAGTTAAAAAAGAGAATAATGCTTTTATAAATACACATTTTTTAAATGAAGATGGTAGTAGTTTTTCTTCAGAAAACGATGTTATTATTAGTAAATTTAAAGATATAACAGGTATTGAAGAAAGGCGTTATGCCAAACCAGAATTTAAAACTTCTGATATGGCGTTTTTTGCAGCAGAAAAAGCAATAAAAGATGCTAACGTTAATATTGAAGAATTAGATTATATTATACTAGCTCATAATTTTGGAGACATAAAACACGGTACAATTCAAGGAGATATGTTACCTAGTTTATCCACTAGAGTCAAATATAGATTAGGTATTTCAAATCCTAATTGTGTGGCATATGATATTCTATTTGGTTGCCCAGGTTGGGTAGAAGGCGTAATACAAGCACAAGCATTTATAAAAGCAGGTATTGCAAAAAAGTGTTTGGTAATTGGTGCAGAAACATTGTCTAGAGTTGTAGATAAGCACGATAGAGATTCTATGATTTACAGTGATGGCGCTGGAGCATGTATTGTTGAAGAAACACAAGAAGAAAACTCTGGTATTATTAGTCATGCAACACAAACTTTTGCAAAAGAAGAAGCTTACTTTTTACATTTCGGAAAATCTTTTAATAAAGAGGAAGATGAGAACGTACGCTATATAAAAATGTTCGGAAGAAAAATTTACGAATTTGCAATTACAAATGTTCCTGCAGCAATGAAAACTGCTTTAGATAAAAGTGGATTTGATATAGAAGATGTAAAGAAAATCTTTATACACCAAGCAAATGAGAAAATGGATGAAGCAATTGTAAAAAGATTTTATAGACTTTACAAAAAGCAAACTCCAGAAGGTATTATGCCTATGAGTATTCATAAACTAGGTAATAGTTCTGTAGCTACTGTGCCTACTTTATTAGATTTGGTTTTAAAAGGTAATATTGAAAATCAAGAAGTTAAAAAAGGAGATGTTGCTATTTTTGCATCTGTTGGTGCAGGAATGAATATTAATGCAATTGTGTATAGATTTTAATTTTTTTGCTTGTTCTATTACGAATTCTCTTAAAACTAAACGATTTCTAATTTATCTTAAAAAATATTCATTTCTGCATTTAAAATTTAATCTGAAATAGTATTTTTGCGCATGCAACAACACAACGTACTTATTTTAGATTTCGGATCGCAATACACACAACTAATTGCAAGACGAGTTAGAGAATTAAACATTTACTGTGAAATTCATCCTTACAACCATCCACCTAAAAATCAATCAGAATTTAAAGCTATAATCTTATCTGGAAGTCCAAATTCAGTAAGAGGAGAAAATGTTTTACATCCAGATTTATCAGATATTAGAGGAAAAAAGCCAATGTTAGCAGTTTGCTATGGCGCACAATATTTAGCACATTTTTCTGGCGGAAAAGTAGCTCCTTCTAACACAAGAGAATATGGTAGAGCAAATTTATCATTTATAAAAAGTGATGAAATTTTCTTTGAAAATATTTCTGAAGGAAGTCAGGTTTGGATGAGTCATTCAGATACTATTAAAGATTTACCAACTAACGGAGAATTGTTAGCTAGTACAAAAGACGTAGAAAATGCGGCTTATAAAATTAAGGGAGAAGAAACGTATGCAATTCAGTTTCACCCAGAAGTATATCATTCTTCAGACGGAAAACAATTATTAGAGAATTTTCTTGTAAAAATTGCAGGTGTAGCGCAAACCTGGACACCAGATTCTTTTGTAGAAAGTACAGTAGCAGCTATTAAAGAAAAAGTTGGTAACGATAAAGTTGTTTTAGGCCTTTCAGGAGGAGTAGATTCTACAGTAGCCGCAGTTTTATTAAACAAAGCAATTGGTAAAAACCTATATTGCATTTTTGTTAACAACGGTTTATTACGTAAAAACGAATTTGAAAGCGTTTTAGAACAATATGAAGGTATGGGCTTAAACGTAAAGGGTGTAGATGCATCTGAACGTTTTTTAAAGGCTTTAGTTGGTTTAACAGATCCAGAAAAGAAAAGAAAAGCTATTGGAAATGCTTTTATAGAGGTTTTTGATGATGAAGCACAACAAATTACAGATGTAACTTGGTTAGCACAAGGTACTATTTATCCAGATGTTATCGAGTCTGTTTCTGTAAATGGTGGTCCATCGGCAACAATTAAAAGTCATCATAATGTTGGAGGTTTACCAGATTATATGAAATTAAAAATTGTAGAACCTTTGCGTATGATTTTTAAAGACGAGGTAAGAAGAGTAGGAGCTTCTATGGGTATTGATGCTGAATTGTTAGGTCGTCATCCATTTCCTGGTCCTGGTTTAGGAATTCGTATTTTAGGAGATATTACAGCAGAAAAAGTTAGAATTTTACAAGAAGTAGACGCTGTTTTTATAAACGGATTAAAAGAAGACGGTTTGTATGACAAAGTTTGGCAAGCTGGTGCAATGTTACTACCTGTAAATTCTGTAGGTGTAATGGGAGATGAAAGAACTTATGAAAAGGTAGTAGCTTTAAGAGCTGTGGAAAGTACAGATGGTATGACAGCAGATTGGGTAAACTTACCTTATGAATTTTTACAAAAAACATCAAATAAAATAATAAATCAAGTAAAAGGCGTTAATAGAGTAGTGTATGACATTAGTTCTAAACCACCTGCAACTATAGAATGGGAATAAAATATATGAAACATCTTAAATTTTTTGTTTTTCTGTGTATTCTAACGTTTACCGTTTCTTGCGGTCAGCAGAAAAAATACGTTCAGTATAAAGTAAAAGAAGGAGAAACTATTGGAGAAATAGCCAAGAAATTGGATATGAAAACAAAAGATCTTCTTCGCTTAAACCCAGACGTTAGTAGAAAACCGGAAGCAAATACAGTAATTATTGTACCCAATAAAAATACTGTAAAAACTACTGGAGAAACTATAAATAAAGAAGAAAGTAAACTTTCTAAAATAAAAGACGACGCAAAAGAAGGGGCAGTATCTGCGATAGTTTCAGAAAAAGAAAAACAAAGAAATCTTTTAATTGCTGAGCTAGAGAAAGAATTTAAAATTCATGAAGTTAAAAAAGGTGATACTTTTTATAGCTTAACAAGATTTTATAATGTTAGTAAAGATGAATTAACTTCTTTAAACCCTGAATTATCTGAAGGTCTAAAACTAGGGCAGTTTATTAAAATAATGCCAATAGAAGATGTTATAGAAGAAGAAAATTTACTTTATAAAGATGAAATAGAAGAGGGTATTTCTATAAAAGCAGCAATAATGCTTCCTTTTAGAGCATCAGAATTAGAGTCTCGTTCTGTAAATGAAATTTTTGATAATAGTAGATTATCTAATATTGTAACAGATTTTTATTTAGGTGCAGAAATAGCAATAGATTCTCTTAGAAAACAAGGTGTAAAGCTAAATATAGATGTTTTTGATACTGGAAGAAACAGTACGCAACTAAAAACTATTATAGCAGATAATAACTTAAAAGATAACGACGTTATTATTGGTCCTTTATATTCTGAGGAAGTTCAATATTTAGCAGAAGAAGTTAATACATCAATAGTTTTTCCTGTATATTCTAACAAACAGTCAAAATTTACATCAAAAAGAATTGTAAAAACATCTCCTAATAAAGACTTATTTAGAGATAAACTGTTAGAGTATATTAGTGAAAATTTGAATGAAGGTAATATTATAATTGTTGGAGATGGTAAGGCAGATTCTAATTATAATTCTACTAAGATTAAAGAAATTCTTAAATCTCACGATTCTATAAACAGCGTTAGTGTTATTACACCTGTAGATGGTTATATTAAGAAAGCTAAATTTACAGACGTTTTAAAACCAGATATGAAAAATATTGTGGTGATGACAACAAGCGATAAAATTGTTGTAGCCAGTGCAATAAATAGTTTAATTAGTTTGCCAGTAAATACAACAGCTACAGTTTTTACTTTTGATAAAACAAGTACTTATGATAAGGTAGATAACCTTAAACTAGCACAATTAGGTTTTACTTATGTTAGTGAAGAGTATATTAGAGAAGATTCTTTTAAAGCAATGGACTTTAATAAAAAATATTTAGCTAAGAATGGTACTTTGCCTTCTTATTACGCAACAAAAGGTTTTGATGTAACATATGATGTTTTAGTTCGTTTAGCTTCTGGAAAGAGTTTAAAATCTACTTTTGATGATGGCTATTCTTATAGAGTAGAGAGTAAGTTTGATTATACTAGTAAGATTTTTAAGACTACAGAAAATAAAGGTTTATTTATTTTAAAATACAATGAAGATTTAACGCTAACAAGAATTAAGTAGCGTAGGCGTTATCTTTAACAAATAAAAAATCCGATGAAAGTTAATTTTCATCGGATTTTTTTATGTCTAAGAATAAATCTAAAAGAAGTTTAGATCTTTTTCATTTGTTGTTTCATCATTTGCATTTGGTCTTTTAACATACCATGTTTATCTAATTTCTTGGCCTCTGCCATTAAATTAGTAGCTTCACGCTTACGTCTTTTAGTCATTGCTATTCCTGCTAACTGTAATTTTGCCATAGCTAAATCATGATCCATAGCTAAGCCTAATTTTACAGCTTTACGCAAGTATTTTTCAGATTGTGTTATGTTTTTCTGACTTAACATGATACCGTGTAAATAGTTATAATAACCTTGTTGCTTTACAATTAAAGCAGTTTCAGGGTTCTTAATATAATCTAACCATTTTTTAGTTCCTTCAAAATTTTGTTTACGTAATTGTAAAAAAGCTAATAAAATAAATTCGTTTTTAAAATAGAATAAAACAAAAATTCCTGCCAATAATAAGATAGAAATTCCGTTCATAATATTTCCTAGGGTAAATTGATAAATTGCCCAAACTGAAATTAAACCTGCTAAAATTAATTTAATATTTTTATGAAACATATACTGTTTTTCTTTTTGAAATCTCGATAAAACCGAGGTGTTAAGGTTGATGATTGAGAAGCAAAAATACATTTTCTTATGAAAATATTTAGTTACTTCTCTTTAAAATTATTTTTTATAATATTTTCTATATTTAATAAAAGCAAAGGTTCCTAAAATTACTACAAAACCTACAGAATAATAAATAGAAGTTGGTGTAATAACTCTATCTCCACTAGCATAAGAGTGTAGTCCAGATAAGTAGAAATTTACTCCAAAATAAGTCATCATAATAGATGCGTATGCAATTATTGTCCATAAATTAAAAGTATATCTACCACGTAAACCTGGTATTAAACGCATGTGTAAAACAAAAGCATACACCATAATAGAAATTAAAGCCCAAGTTTCTTTAGGGTCCCAACCCCAATAACGTCCCCAACTTTCATTAGCCCACATTCCGCCTAAGAAGTTACCAATGGTTAACATTATTAAACCAACAGTAACAGCCATTTCGTTAATAATAGTAATTTCTTTAATATTTAAATCCATTTTCTTTTTGTTCTTATCATTGGTAAAAACCATTAATAAAAGAGCAAATATTCCTAAAATCATTCCTAAAGAAAGAGGTCCATAACTAGCAACAATTATAGAAGTATGTACTAAAAGCCACCAAGAATTTAAAACTGGTTGCAAGTTAGCAATTTCTGGATCTAGCCAGTTTTGATGTGCAAAACCTAATGTAATTGCTACTAAAAAAGTAGTTGCAGTAATTGTTAACGCAGACTTTCTTCCCATAAAAAGACCAAATAACATTGTAGCCCATGCAACAAAAATTATAGATTCATAGGCATTACTCCAAGGAGCATAACCACTAATATACCATCTAGAAATTAAACTTAATGTATGTAAAATAAATAAACCAAGAACAGCAATTGATAGTATTTTTACTGCTGAATTAATCCATTTTTTAGAATTAAATATTTGCCAAACAACAAATATTACTAAAAAGAGACTTAAAAAACCATAATATTTAGAAAGTAACTGAAATGGTTGAATTTTATTATACGAGATCTCTAAATCTATTTTCTTCTCTGTAGGTATTACTTCTGAACCAAATTTTTGTTGAAATGTTTTAATTCCATCTAAAATTTTGTTTGCTTCAGAATAGTCGTTTGTTTTTTTAGCTTTCTGTAAAAATTGAATGTATACAGGTAAAGACTGACGAACAAAAACAGAATCTGTTCCTTTAAAATTAGCTACAGAGGTTTCTGGTTGCGAAACCCATGTATTATTTTCATCACCAGGAATTGGATAGATTTTTAGAATTCCACCACCAATAGCAGAATATAATAAACCAATTCTTCTATCAATTTTAATTAAATCTTTTTGAAATTTATCTTTTATTTTTGTCTTTTGGGCTTCTGCAACTTTCTTTTCTATTTTATAAATTCCAACAGGTGTTATAAAATCAGATAAGGCTGCATATTCAGTTGTTTCTTCTACGCCAATAAGTTTTCTAATTTTTTTATTTCCTTTTTCTAAATAAATAACAGGAACTTCAAACCAAAGTCTTGGGTTTTCTATAATAGATAATAAAACCTGGCTAGGTTCCATATCTTTAAATTTCTCTGTTTTGCTTACTTTTCTCACCAACTCAGAAGCAAAAGTATGCGCTGGTTTCATTCTACCATTATCTTGTATAACCAATTTATTAAAGCTTTCTGCATGCTCTGCATCTACCATATTGGCTTGTAAAATAGAATCTATTTGTTGAGTAGTAATTTTATTTGGTTGATGATTATTTGCGTGTTGCCCAAAAGTGAAACTAGATAGAAATAAAGTGGCTATAATAGACATTGTTAATTTCTTCTTTCTAATTTTTGTTAATCCTTTTTTAAGATCATGAAAACGAGTGTTTTTTGCAAAAAGAATACAAATTAAACCAGTGTATAATAAGGAATATCCTAAATAAGTTACAAAAGTTCCCAAGAAATCATGATTAACAGATAAATGTGTTTCTTCTTTTTCTCCTGATAAATCGTAACTAGCTTGAAAAAATTTATAACCTCTATGGTCTAATATATGATTCATAAAAATTCTATAATCGAAAGTTTCTTTTGGATCTATAACAGTAACTTCACTTGCATATGCAGCAGCACTTTCTGAACCAGGATATTTATCTAATTGAAAATCATTTAATTTAATATTAAAAGGAGTTTCTAAAATCTTAGCGCCATACAAAACTCTAAAATTTAAACCACCAACAGATACTTCTTTAGATCCATCAGAATTAAATTTTCCTCCTTTTAATTCTATTCTTTTAGTTTCATTATTTGCTGTAATATCAACAAGAATAACATCCAAAACTTTATCGCTTTTTGGACCACTAACTGTAGTCATTATTCCTTTTTCTGCTGGTCTTGGTATAACAAATTGTAGTTCACCAATGTTGTGTAATGTTAAATATTGAAAATTCTGAAGAGAGTCTTTAACAACAGTTCCTTTCTTTTGATCTGCCATTCTAAACCAATCTCCATTATCTTTAGAAATCATTTTTAAAGCACCGTCTTTGTTTGTAAAGTTTATAGAAGCATTGTTGTTCTCAGCTTCAAAGCCAACTAAAATTCCATGTATGTTTTGAATAGTTCCTTTCTTAATCCAGTGTTCATGACGTGTTCCTTCAGAAGATTCTACAAAGAATAAATGTTCTTCACCATTTTCATCTTCTACTAATTTCTTTTCTGCCCAAGGAATATAGTCTACTAATTCAAATTTAAAATCGATATTATTGTCTTTTGTTCTAAATGAATCTGAATAAGACCATGAGTTTTTACCCCATGCAGAAAGCATTATTTGAGCATTTATTTCTGGTTTTTGAGAATTACCATCATCTACAATAGCATTTAAATAAGTAGTTTCAGATAAAAACTTATTGGTAGTTTCTCCTTCTTTAATCAACATAATTCCTTCGTAACCATAATAACGAGTTATTCCTGCGCCAATTAAAACTAACAAAAAAGCCGCATGAAACATTAGTACTGGCCATTTTTCTTTTTTGTACAATTTGTATCTAAAAATGTTTCCAAAGAAATTAATTACAAAGAAAATCATAATTGCTTCAAACCACCAAGCATTATAAATTAGTGCTTTTGAGGTTTGTGTACCATAATCGTTTTCTATAAAAGTAGCAATAGCCATTGCTGTTGCAAATAAGAAAAATAAAACCGCCATTAAGCGAGTAGAATAGAGGAAATTTAATAATTTTTTCATCCTTTTGAAGTGCTTTTTAAAAGAGTTACAAATTTAAGCATAAAAGCACAAATGAACTTCTAGATAGCGGTATATTTATGTATTAAAATTTAAAAAAAAATCATAAAATTTATGTCTGATTATCATATAGTACCAAAATCTATAAAGGATGAGGTGGAAACTGCATTAAATTATTATCCGCAGTTAAAAAATATACATATAGAGTTTAAGTTTAAGAAGAATATTAAAAAGTCTACAATGCAAGCTAGACCAACTTTTGATAGTTTTTTTAAGTCGAAAGAAAATAGAAAATTTCTAATTTTAATTAGCGAAAAAATTAAAATTTCGAATAAAGAATTTTCTACAAAAGATATACCAACAGATGTTTTTATTGGTTGGATTGGGCATGAACTAGGTCATGTAATGGATTATCAAGGTAGAAGTAAATTGAATTTAATTTGGTTCGGATTAAAATATCTTTTTTCAGATAACCATATTGTTGCAGCAGAAAGAGCAGCAGATAGTTTTGCTGTAAAACATAAAATGGAATCTTATATTTTAAAAACGAAAGACTTTATTTTAAACAATGCAGATATTTCTGAAGTTTACAAAAAACGAATTAAGAGATATTATCTTTCTCCTGAAGAAATTATGGTTTTAGTTGAAGAAAGAAATAACTTAAAATCAATTTAATTGATAAAGAACATTAAGGTTGTTTTTCGCTTAAATATTTCCAATATCGTTTAGGAACATGTCTAATATGTAATTTCATGTTTTTTCTTTCTGTAATATTGGTGCTTTTAAAATAGTTTTGCCATAACTCTTGAAATTCAAACTCTTCTTCAGCAAAAAAGTTTTTATCTGTTTTAGAAAAGTCGAAATTCTTAGGGAAATTCATTTGCATAATTTCTAATTTATTTAAATCATAATACAAACCATAGTTTCTTTTTATATCATAAATAACCCATTTCTGATCTGCATATCTATTTTTAAAATGCTTAGAAATTAATGGTAAAACATTAAAATCTGGTTCTATATTAGCAAAATAAATTTCATCTTTTGTTAATCTAAATCTTACAAAAGCTTCCATTCTATGCTTTTCTCTACTAACATTTTTTGCTATTTTAGAAGTTTTTAAAACACTAGCATGTGTAAAATCAGTATCTACTTTTACCTTACTTTTAAAAATGTATTCTATGTAGTCTAACAAAATATTTTCTACACCAATTTGTTCACTTAAAAACGCATAATAAATTTTTGTTGTAGTTATTGCTGCAGTTTTGGTCTTTAACCCTTTCCAAACTCTATCCGATTTTTCTTTATCTGTAATTATGTTTTCATTTTTAGCAAATATTTCATTTTGCACCAAATATTCATTCTGAATAGTAACATTTGTCAATTTATATTCAAAAACATAAAAGACACAGCTTAAAAATCCCTCAAAAGAGCCATCATAAATTAAGGTTCTGGCTTGCATTTTATGTAAATAAATTTAATTGAGGACTTAACATTTTATCATATTTACTACTAGAGTTTTTAAGAATTGTAGCTTTTAATTTTTCTGCCGTTAAATCTCTTCTTTCATAGTTTTTACTGTCGCAGACTAAAAAATATTGTGCTCTATTAAAGGCTATTCCTATTTTTTTTAGATGATCCCAATTTAGCCTTCTATACTTTCTAGCCATTAATATTTTAGAAACAGATTTCATACCAACTCCTGGTATTCTAGCTAACATTCTTTTACTTGCCGTATTTATATCTACAGGAAATTCATGTAAATTTCTTAAAGCCCAACTTAATTTAGGATCTATGTCTAAGTCTAAATTTTGATGTTGAAGATTTACAATTTCATTAGTTTGAAAACCATAAAAACGGGTTAACCAATCTGATTGATACAGCCTGTTTTCTCTTAGCATAGGTACTTCTGTACCAATTTTAGGTAAACGATTATCTAGGCTAATTGGTACATAACCAGAATAGTAAACTCTTTTTAGATTGTAGTTTTTGTAATAATGTTCTGCTGTTTTTAGAATTTGAAAGTCGTTTTCTCCACTAGCGCCAACAATCATTTGTGTACTTTGACCTGCAGGAGCAAATTTTGGTGTACTTTTTATAAGTTTCTTTTCTGATTTATATTGAATAATTTCATTTTTAACCTTTTCCATTGGTTTAATAAAATCTTCAAAATTTTTATCTGGAGCTAATAGTTTTAAGCCAGATTTTGTAGGTATTTCTATATTAACACTTAATCTATCTGCATACAAACCAGCTTCTCGCATTAATTCATCTGAAGCTCCTGGAATTGATTTTAAATGAATATAGCCATTAAAGTTCTCTTCTAGTCTTAGTTTTTTAGCCACTGCCACCAAGCGTTCCATTGTGTAATCTGCACTTTTAAAAATACCAGAACTTAAGAACAAACCTTCTATATAATTTCTTCTATAAAAGTTTATTGTTAAATCTACCACTTCTTGTACTTTAAAAGCAGCACGTTTTACATCATTACTTTTTCTTGTAACACAGTAAGCGCAGTCAAAAATACAATGATTAGTTAATAATATTTTTAATAAAGAAACACAGCGCCCATCTTCTGTGTAAGAATGGCAAATTCCCATTCCTGTAGCATCTCCTAAACCTTTATTTGTGTTTGCTCTTTTACTTCCACTAGAAGAACAAGAAACATCATATTTAGCTGCGTCTGCAAGTATTTTAAGCTTTTCTAGTGTTCTTGTGAAAGACATAAAGTTTTGGTTTTTAGGTTTTAGACTTTCTTTTTTTGAAGAAAAAATAGTAGTGCAAATTACAAAATATTTTAAGTTTTATAATGATGAAAATTTACTTTTAACATATAAAAAAATCCAACTTTTTAAATTGGATTTTTTATCTTTTGTTTTTGAGTTAATTTTGTACTTTAATCTATCCAAATAGATTTTGTGTTTACAAACTCTCTAATTCCATAATTAGAAAGCTCTCTTCCATAACCACTATTTTTAATTCCACCAAATGGCATTCTAGGGTCTGAAACTACTAATTTATTTACAAAACTGTTTCCTGCTTCTAATTGTAGCGCAACTTTTTCTCCTCTGTCGCTATTTCCAGTAATAACACCAGAACCTAATCCAAAAGTAGAATTGTTAGCAAGTTCTATGGCTTCTTCTTCATTTTTTGCTTTTATAACAGATGCAACTGGCCCAAAAAGTTCTTCATCAAAGGCTGTCATTCCTGGTTTTAAATCTGCTAAAATGGTTGCAGGATAATATGCTCCTTTTCTATCAGGTATTTTTCCTCCTATAATTAGTTTTCCACCTTGTTTTATGGTTTTTTCTACTTGCTCATGAATTTCATTTCTTAAATCTACTCTAGCCATAGGTCCGTAATAAACATCTTCATCTGTAGGAATACCCATTTTAGCTTCTTCCATTTTTTTAGAGAATAATTTTATAAAATCATCATAAATTTCTTCTAAAACAATAAAACGTTTTGCGGCAATACATGTTTGTCCGTTATTTTGTAACCTTCCAAATGTTGCTAAATCTGTAGCCTTTTCTAAATCTGCATCATCTAAAATAATATATGCATCACTACCACCTAATTCTAAAACTGTTTTCTTTAAATTTTCTCCAGCTATTTTTGCAACAGAACGTCCTGCAGGCTCACTACCAGTTAAGGTTACTGCTATTATATTTTTATCTTCTATAATAGCTTTTATATGATCTGATGACACGTTTAAATTTGTGAAAACACCTTCTGGAAAACCTGCTTTTTTAAATGCGTCTTCTAAAGCAAAAGCACAACCTTGTACATTAGAGGCGTGTTTTAAAACACCAGTATTACCAGTCATTACAGCTGGTGCTGCAAAACGAATTACTTGGTAAAAAGGAAAGTTCCAAGGCATAACTGCCAATGTTACACCTAAAGGCTGAAAAGTAACATAACTTTTGGAAGCTTCTGTTTCTATAACTTCATCTGCTAATAACTCTTCTATATTGTTTGCATAATATCTACAAATTAAAGCGCACTTTTCTATTTCTTTTCTAGACTGAGAAATAACTTTTCCCATTTCTAGTGTTGCTAATTGTGCGTATTCTTCTTTGTTTTCTTCAAAAATTGTAGCAAGTTTTAGCATTAATTTAGAACGTTCACTAAAGCTTGTTTTTTTCCAAGATTTATATGCCTCGTTTGCTTTTGCAACTTTTTCTTTTGCTATTTTTTCAGAAATTCTGTCATAACTTTTAATTTCTTCTTCAGTAGTTGGGTTTATTGTGGTTGTTGTGTTCATAATATTTATTTTTTTGAATTTTCTTTAAGCAATACATTTAATATTTCGTGATTTAGAGAATAATCTACCGCTAAATCTATTACATGTACTCCTTTAGAATTTAATGTTGTTGTTAGTATTTCTTCAAAATCTTTCACAGAAGTTGGTCTATAACCATAAGCACCAAAGCTTTCAGCATATTTTACAAAGTCAGGATTTTTATACTCTAAACCAAATTTAGGAAATCCTTCGCCTTCTTGTTTCCATTCTATCATACCATATGCATTATCGTTTAGAATAATAACTACCAAATCTAAATTCATTCTAACGGCGGTTTCTAGTTCTTGCGAATTCATCATAAAACCTCCATCGCCATTTATAGAAATAACTTTTTTTTCGGGATTTAATTCTTTTGCCATTATTGCTGAAGGAAAACCAGCACCCATAGTTGCTAAGGCATTATCTAAAAGTAAGGTGTTTTGTGAATATGCTGGAAAATTTCGAGCAAACCATATTTTATAAATTCCGTTATCTAAAGTAACAATTCCATCTTCTGGTAAAATATTCCTAGTAAGTTTTACTATTCGTTGTGGTAAAATAGGAAATCTATTGTCTTCTTCGTATTTTGATAAATGATTGGTAACGTTTTCTTTAACCTTTAGGAAAAAATGGTTATCCCATTTTTTTGCATTAGATTTTAATTCTTTCGTTAGTTTTTTTATACTAGTTGCAATATCTCCAATAACGTTTAATTGCGGAAAATAAACTTCATTAATTTCGGCTGTAAAAAAGTTGATATGAATTACTTTTCGATTATCTGAAGCTTCCATTATAAATGGAGGTTTCTCTATAGTGTCATGTCCTACATTTATTATTAAATCTGAATTATTGATTGCCTCATGTAAAAAATCATTTGAAGACAATGCTGCAGTTCCTAGATAAAGCGGGTTTCTTTCATCGATAATTCCTTTTCCCATTTGCGTATTAAAAAATGGAATTTGTAGTTCATTTACAAAGTTAGTTAAAGCTTTACATGCTCTTTTTCTGTTAGCACCAGCACCAATAAGTAGAAGCGGTTTTTTGGCTGAAAGAATCATTTTTTTTGCATTTTCTATAGAATCTAAATTGGCAGAAGGAATTTTAGAGCTTAAAACGTCAAAAAAATGAGGTTTTTCTACCAATTCTTTAGAAACATCTTCAGGAATTTCTAAATGCACACCACCAGGTCTTTCTTCTTGAGAAACTCTAAAAGCTTCTCTAATTAATGCAGTAGCATTTTTACCGTAAGTTACTTGTTTAGAAAACTTAGTTAGAGGTTTCATCATTTCTAAAATGTCTACAATTTGAAACTTTCCTTGCTTACTTTCTTTAATTGGTTTTTGACCGGTAAGCATAACCATTGGCATTGCACCTAATTGTGCATATGCAGCTGGTGTCATTAAATTTGTAGCTCCTGGTCCTAAAGTAGACATGCAAACTCCTGGTTTACCTGTTAATCTACCATACGTTGCAGCCATAAAACCAGCGCCTTGTTCATGTCTAGTAAGTACTAATTTTATTTTATTAGATTTTCTAATAGATTCTAAAACGTCTAAATTTTCTTCACCAGGTAAACCAAAAATATATTCTACTCCTTCGTTTTCTAATGATTTTATAATTATATCTGATGTTTTCATTTTAGTGTTTATTTAGAATTATTATTGTTGATGAATGATTCCCAGTTGGCAAATTTTTCCTCTTTCATTACACGTTCCATTTTTACTTGCCCTCCTTTTTTCTTATTGCTATCATTCCAATCATGAAATTTTTCAACTGAAATTACATTTACTTTTACACCTTTTAAAGCTTTACTTCTTGCAACTTTATAATTTTTGTTTGCATCTTTTAGAAAGTTGTCTAATTGGTTTGCAATTGTTGCATTATCTTCTTTTAAATCTGAACCTAAATACCAAGAATGATAAAATTCTCCATCTTCAAATCTTTTTGCACAAATTGTATATTCTGTTATTTTAGTTGAAAATTTTTCTTCTAAATGCTTTATAGCGTCATCCATTTTATTAACAGATAATTGAGAACCTACAGTATTTAAGAAGAATTTTGTTCTACCAGTAATTTTAATTTCTGCTCTTTCTACATCCGTAAATTCAATTGTGTCTCCAATTAAATATCTCCAAGCCCCACTAACATTACTAATAATTAAAATATAATCTTTATTAATTTCTACTTCATCTAAAGTAAATGAAGGAGAATTTTGTTTTAAAGAACCATCTTCATTTATATAATCTGGGTTCATAGGAACAAATTCAAAATAAATACCATTGTCTGTATTTAGCTGCATAGATTCTGTTTCTGGTCTTACTTGTGTGGCAATATAACCTTCAGAAGCTAAGTAGGTATCTATAACAGTTACTGGTTTTCCTAAAAGTGCTTTAAAACTTTTTTCATACGGACCAAAAGCGACACCACCAGAGGTATAAATTGTTAAATTTGGCCAAATCTCATGAATGTTTTCCAAATTATGGTGTTCTATAACTTTTTGCATCATTAGTTCTATCCAAGCTGGTATTCCACTTAAAGCACCAATATCCCAAGATTTAGCATTTTCTGCAATATGTTGTACTCTTTCATCCCAGTCTTCAATTTTTGCAATTTCTTCTCCAGGTTTATAATATCCTTTAAACCAAAAAGGAATATTGCTAGCGCTAATTCCACTAATTTCACCTTCTAAATGATCGTCTTTTTCAGCAAGATCTGTAGAGCTACCCAACATCATAATATCTTTTTCGAAGAAATCTGCGGGTAAATCAAAATTATTTAAAGAGGTAACTTGTTTTATTCCAGAGCTTTTAATTGCAGCAATCATTTCGTCTGTAACAGGAATTTTTTTACTAGCTTTTCCAGTGGTACCAGAGCTTAATGCAAAATAAGAAGGAGTTCCTGGCCAAGTAACATCTTCTTCACCTTTATGAATTTTATACCACCATTTTTCATTTAAAGAATTATAATCAAAATAAGGAACTTCTTTAGCAAATGATGTTTGTAGATTTTCTTTAATTAGAATGTTTTCAAAACTATAAGCTTTTCCAAACTGTGTTTCTTTGGCAGTTTCTAAAAGGTTATTTAGAACTTCTTTCTGTGCTTCTATATGATTTTTTTCTGTTGAGAAAGTATCAGTTAAACTAATAATTCCTTTTATGATGTTTCCTAAAATTGCCATGTTATATTGTTTTAAACAAATTTAGTTGATTACACAGTTAAAGGTTATCGTTAATACTATAAAAGTTAACTCTATTGAATTTGCTTTTATTTGAGTTCGTATTTAAGTTGATTGAGTTCAGTAGGAGAGAAATGTATTATTAATTTAGTGGAAATTTAAAACGCATATTATGAACAATGAAAGCACAAACGAATTAAATTTTATAAGAAAATACGAGGAGGAAGGTTACGTTAATAGTTATCGAGTAAGAGATAATGTTTTAATTGAGAATAAAACAAATACAAATTATTCGCCAAATGAAATTATGGTGGTGGCAAAACATAGATACGAAGGTAATAGTAATCCTTCTGACATGTCTTTATTATATGTAATTGAAACTAAAAATAACACGAAAGGAACAATTTTAGTTCCTTATGGAAACACGAATGAAACTGAAGTCTTGGAGTTTTTTAATAAGATTCCTGAAGAAAATTTCTCAGAATCAGAAAATATTATGTTCAATAATAAATAAATAATAAAAGGGAGTAATAGTTAATTACTCCCTTTTTATTGTTTAAATGTTATATATTATTCTATAACACTATCTATTAAAATAGTTAACATATCTATGGCAGCTTGTGCTATTTTTGTTCCTGGGCCAAAGACTCCAACAGCTCCTGCGTCAAACAAAAACTGATAATCTTGTGCAGGTATAACACCACCAACAATTACCATGATATCTTCTCTTTCATATTTTTTTAACTCTGCTATAACTTGTGGAACTAATGTTTTATGACCTGCAGCTAAAGAAGAAATTCCTAATATATGAACATCATTTTCTACAGCTTGTTTTGTCGCTTCAATTGGTGTTTGAAACAAAGGACCAATATCTACATCAAAACCTAAATCTGCATATCCAGTTGCTACTACTTTTGCACCTCTATCATGACCATCTTGCCCAAGTTTAGCAATCATTATTCTTGGTCTTCTACCTTCTAATTCAGCAAATTTATCTGCTAAATCTTTTGCTTCTTTAAAGAGTTTATCTTCTTTTATTTCTTTACTATACACGCCAGATATGGTTTTATGAACAGCTTTATGTCTACCGAACTCAACTTCTAAAGCGTCTGATATTTCACCTAAAGTTGCTCTTTCTTTTGCAGCTTTTACAGCTAATTCGAGTAAGTTTTCTTCCCCAGATTTTGCGGCTTTTGTTAACGCTACCAAACACTTTTTTACATTGGTAGTATTTCTATTCGCTTTTAATTCATTTAATCGTTCGATTTGAGAATTACGTACAGCTTCATTATCTACCTCTAAAATATGTAAAGGATCTTCTTTTTCTAATTGATATTTATTTACGCCAACAATAACATCTTGTCCACTATCAATTTTTGCTTGTTTTTTTGCGGCAGCTTCCTCAATTCTCATTTTCGGAATTCCTTTTTCTATGGCTTTTGTCATTCCACCTAATTCTTCAACTTCTTGAATTAGTTCCCAAGCTTTATTGGCAATATCTTCTGTTAACTTTTCTATATGATAACTTCCTGCCCAAGGATCTACTGTTTTTGTTATTTGTGTTTCTTCTTGTAGATATATTTGTGTATTTCTAGCAATTCTTGCAGAAAAATCTGTTGGTAATGCAATTGCTTCATCTAAAGCATTTGTGTGTAAACTTTGTGTACCACCAAATGCTGCAGCCATTGCTTCTATTGTAGTTCTAGCAACATTATTAAAAGGATCTTGTTCTGTTAAAGACCAACCACTAGTTTGGCAATGTGTTCTTAAGGCTAAAGATTTTTGATTTTTAGGATTGAATTTTTTTACAATTTTTGCCCATAACATTCTTGCTGCTCTTAATTTTGCAATTTCTGTAAAATGATCCATTCCTATGGCCCAGAAAAAAGATAATCTTGGCGCAAAAGAATCTATATCCATTCCTGCATCTATACCTTTTCTAATATACTCTAAACCATCTGCAAGTGTGTAAGCTAATTCAATTTCTGCAGTTGCCCCAGCTTCTTGCATGTGATAACCAGAAATAGAAATGGAATTAAATTTGGGCATTTTATTACTAGTATATTTAAAAATATCTGCAATAATTTTCATTGATGGAGAAGGAGGGTAGATATACGTATTTCGTACCATAAACTCCTTTAAAATGTCATTTTGAATTGTTCCTGAAAGATCATTAAGAGAAACTCCTTGTTCTTCTGCTGCAACAATATAAAAAGCTAAAATGGGTAAAACGGCACCATTCATTGTCATAGAAACAGACATTTTGTCTAATGGAATTTCATCAAACAAAACCTTCATGTCTTCTACAGAGTCTATTGCAACACCAGCTTTACCAACATCTCCTTGCACACGTTCATGATCAGAATCATAACCTCTATGTGTTGCTAAGTCAAAAGCAACAGATAGTCCTTTTTGGCCAGCTTCTAGGTTTCTTCTGTAGAAAGCATTACTTTCTTGTGCAGTAGAAAAACCAGCATATTGTCTAATTGTCCAAGGTCTTCTAACATACATCGTAGAATATGGGCCTCTTAAATTAGGTGCAATACCAGCAATAAAATCTTCATGAAGAAAAGATTCTTTTGAAGTTGTGTTGTTTTTAGTAAGTGATATGTTTTCTATTGATTTTCTACTCATTTTCTAGCTTCATTAAATTATATAATTTAGAACCAATAGCTTTTGCAGATTTCTCTTTTTCTTTTATTTTAAACTGACTCGTATAAAAGTAAATAAAGCAAATAACTAAAGTAAGTATAGAGCTAAAAGTAAAAAAGTTTAAACTTCCTCCAAAGTAAGTGTAAACCTTACTATCAAGAACAAAGACAATTAAAAACATAAAAAAAACAATTCCGGTTAAGTAAATAGGAATTGATTTCTTAATCTTTTGAATCTCTTTTTTAAGTTCAGATTGTTCTTTTTGATACGCTAATATTTCTATATTTTTACTCACTTTTTCTTTTAATTATAAACTGTCTTCTTCCTTTAATCTTTGCTTTTCTATAGTTTCAGATAATCTTTTTCTAATTATCGGAGGAAACAATGTTTTAATATTTCTTTGTTTTACAAAAGGATCTAACTCTAAATTATTTTTCATTAGGTTTTCTTTATTAGACTGTAAGTTGGTGCCTAATAAAATTAATTCCTTTTTAAAAAACTGTTCTTCTTCTCTAACTGCGTTTTCTTTCAGTTTCCTTTGAATGTTGCCTTCTTTTAACTGCTTTAAAAATCCGCCACCTTTTTCTATTTGTTTAAAAATAACTAAAGCTTTTTCTGCTAATTGTTCAGTTAAAGAATCTATGTAATAGCTTCCTTCAGCAATTTGCTGTGCTTCTTTAAAACCACTTTCTTGTTGTAGTATTAACAATTGATTTCTTGCAATTCTTTCTCCAAATTCATTGCTATTAGAATAAATCTCGTCATAAGAAATATTAGAAATTGTATTTGCACTACCTAAAACTGCACTCATGCATTCAGAAGTAGTCCTTAGCATATTTACATTATAATCATAAAGTGTTTTATTTCTTATAGAAGGCTGAACAAATAAATGCATTTCTGCATTTTTCACATTGTATTCATTTAAAAGAGATTCCCATAACAAACGTAAAGCTCTTAATTTTGCAATTTCATGAAAATAATTACCACGTACAGAAAATTGAAAATGAATTTTACCTGCATTTTCAGCTCCAAAATGGTTTAAGTATTCATTTGCGTGTGCTAAAGTATATGCAAGTTGTTGTACCATATTAGCACCTGCATTTTCATATAAATCTCCAGAAATCGAAATAGAATTTTCAACAGATTCTACAATTTTTTCTAGTTTTTTATGGTCTTCTATTAAACTAACAAACCAATTACCATCTTCAGCAAGGTTTCCTAAAATATCAATTTGAAAAAAGCACTTTTTAGAATTTATATATTTTGAAATTTCAGTTATAAAATCTGCATCTAAAAAATTAAATTTAAAATAAATAAGAGTAGATTTATAATCTATCTCGTTTAAAAGTAACTTGTAATCAAACTTCTTTTTTGCTAAAAATTGAATTGCTGTAGCTCCTCTTTTTAATGAATTGATGGCAAAAGTATTTGCTTCTTTTTCTTCTGAAACCAGTATTGTTTGGCAAATTTTAAAATCTTCTTCTGGAAGTTTTATAGTATAATTAGTTTTGTCTTCTTTAGTGTAAAAAGGTTTTACAGTTATGCCTTCATTGGTTTGCCAAAGTAAGGTGTCATTATAGTCTGCACCTTTTAAATCTACCTGAATTTTTTGTTTCCAAGCATTTGGTGTTGTTCCTTCAAATTCACTAAACAGAAATTTACTCATTACTTTTTTATGGTGTCAAATTCTATAATATAAATATCTTCGTTTTCTTTTTTCATTAAATATTGTTCTCTAGCAAAGCGTTCTAGTTGTAAAGAATCATCTAATTTTTTAATGGTAGCTTTATCTTCAGCTATTTTTGTTTTGTAAAAAGAAATTGTACTTTCTAAATCTTTAATTTCTTGGTTAAATTTTCTATGAACCAAGTAAGAGTTCTCATCAAAAAATAACATCCATATAAAAAATGGAATAAAAATTAAAACAAAAATATTTGTCAGAATTTTAAAGGCTTTATTATCTTTTATGGATTTTAAAGACATGTTTACAAACGTTCGTTTATTACAGTTCTAACAATATCTATAGCAACTGTATTATACCTGTCATTAGGTATAATTAAATCGGCAAAGTTTTTTGTAGGTTCAATAAACTGTTGGTGCATTGGTTTTAGTGTAGATTGATATCTACTTAAAACCTCATCAATATCTCTTCCTCTTTCTGTAATATCTCTTTTTAATCTTCTAATTAGGCGTTCATCTGTTTCTGCATGAACAAATATTTTGATATCAAATAAGTCTCTTAAATCTTTATTATTAAAAATTAAAATACCTTCTACAATTACTACTTTTCTAGGGTGAGTTTTAACGGTGTCTTTTGTTCTGTTGTGCGTAACAAAAGAGTAAACAGGCTGGTTTACTGTTTTGCCTGCTTTTAATGCTTTTAAATGTTTTATAATTAATTCAAAATCAATCGCTCTTGGATGATCAAAATTAATTTTTGTTCTTTCTTCATAGGGCATGTCATCTGTTGCGTTATAATAAGAGTCTTGAGAAATTACACAAACTTCGTCTGTTGGTAATTGTTTAATAATCTGATTTACAACGGTAGTTTTTCCACTTCCTGTTCCACCTGCAATTCCAATAATTAGCATAAAAAATTATGATTTTGATAAAAAATTCGCTTTAATGAGTAAAGATATTATAAAAATATAAATTTACAGACTATACAGATGTTTTTTCGAAATGAAGTTCATCAATAACGCTGTTTTAGATCTGATTAAAGAGTCTTTTAATTGATAAATAATTGATTGAAGATATTTGATTAATGATAAAAAAAAAGTCTCAAAAAATTAATTTTGAGACTTTTAAAAAATTGAGCCAATGGAGGGACTCGAACCCACGACCTGCTGATTACAAATCAGCTGCTC
>CAXBIR010000016.1:0-39046 GCA_963975825.1 uncultured Polaribacter sp. | reverse complement strand
GTCTAACGGTAGTAGTGAGAAAAAATATATTAATAACCACATTTGCTAAGTTTGGTGATACAGGAATAAGTAATTAATTATGAGAGAAGAAAATAAAGCGAACTTACACTATGCTAACTCTGTAGTAACCGATGATGATGATGATGATTTTTCAAAAGGAAAGATTTTAGATGGTGTTAAGTATGGATTAAGAGATTATGAAAACTACCTTAATAATAGTATACGTGTTATACAAAAAGATGGCGCTATTAAAATTCCATTACAAAAACAGGAAAACAGGTTTTATTTGAGAACGAATAATTTGTCTGCTGAAGATTTTGAAGTAATTAAAGGCTTAAAGGAAGTCTTTGTAAATAATTCGGATAAGGCAGTCTCAATAAGTTATGTAAGTGAAAAAGAAAAATATATAGTATTTAAAACTAATAATGCTGTTAATGAAATAACATTAAAATTGTCTTCTAAATCCATTTCTATACCATTTAAAACGGCAGTAGTTTATACTGTTGGTTTAGATAAACTGAAAGAAAGGGATGCAAAAAAAGTGGAATCCGAATTATTTGAAAGAGAAGTTAAAACTGTTTATGCATCGCAACCAAGTGCTAATAAAAAGCATAATACTGCAATTGCTATATATGTGAAATCACGTAATGAACCTGAAAAGTATATCGTTTTAGATACTTCAGAAGATATAGAGCATGTGTACTTAAAAGCAGATGATTATCAACTACAAATGCAACTAAAAGCTGTTCGTAATTTAAAAAATAAACCTCGATTAGAACATACACCTTTGCAAAAGTTGTTTGATTTGTCAGAGAAGGCAAAATTTTATTTTGAACAAAATATAGAAGATGATAATGGAGAGCTAGAATTTGAAATTTTAAATAAGCCAGAAGAATTTGATGGTACTATTGAACAACAAAATTTTGTAAAAAAGGCTTTAAGAACTAAAGATTTTGCTTTATTGGAAGGTCCACCTGGATCAGGTAAAACTACTGCTATTATTGAGTTAATTATTCAACTAATAAAGCAAAATAAACGTGTTTTGTTAGTATCAGCAACACATGTTGCTGTAGATAATGTAATACATCGCATTCTTACTACGTATAAAGCACAATGTCAAGGCTTGGTTGTCCCAATTAGAATTGTTTCAGATGTAGATAGTATTAGAAAAGAAAGTGTAGAGCCTTATGAGTTGAATAGTTTTATAGATACAACAAAAGTTGAAATAACTAGAAATATAAGGTCAAAAAATGTTAAGGAAAGTGGTAAAACATTATTGGAAAGTATAACAAAATCAGAATCCGGCTTTGATGATATCATCCTAAAATCAGCAAATTTAGTAGGGGGAACTATGATTGGGATTTTGCAACATCCAGATATCAGAAAAGGAGGGATTCAAGAAATGTTTGATGTAATGATAGTAGATGAAAGTTCTAAGATTACTTTTCTAGATTTTATAGTTCCTGCACTGTATGCTAAGAAATGGATACTAGTTGGAGATGTAAAGCAATTGTCTCCATATACCGAAGATGACTTTATTAATGAAAATATTGATGCTGTTATAAAAAATAAAGACGATAAGAAAAAACTAGTTTCGGCTTATGAAGTAAATAAAAAATTACTTTCAAATGAAATGGGGAATAAAAATAGTGTGAAGGTTTTATTTTCTAGAAACCATGACGAAAGCGATTTTGAAAATTATGAAGTTTTTAAAATACCATCAAGCTTTGAAATTACAGAAGCGAATATATTAAAACTAAATAGTGTTGATTTAGTTATTAGTGAGCCTACTAAATATCATAAAAAAATTATAGCAAATAATCTATTTGTAAAAGCACAATTATTTGAAGATAAAATAGATGAAACCGCTTTTAAAAATAGGCAAGCTTCTTTTCATAAAAAGAAGAAGAGCTATAATAATAAGTCATTTTATCCTTATGAGTTTATAACGGGTAAAAATGAAGAATGGAAAGAGTTGGTTGGTAGTAATTTAAGTCAGATGTATCAATATCGATTTGATCCTGATTTAAATAAGGAATTAGCTAATGAGTTTAATGTTCTGGTGCCAGAAGAGTATCAAGAAAATATCGAAAAAATTAGAAGAGTTGCCTTGCCTTCTATATTGGAGTTGTTGCAAATTGGAGTTGGAGAAAAATCTAGAGAAACAAAAAAAGGTGAACGATATGTAGAGGATAAGTTGATTTATAAAGGATTCAATCATTTTTCAAGGATAAAAGAAAATAAGTTTCAAACCTTATCTTATCAACATAGAATGGAAGAGGAGATAGCTAACCTTTCTAGAACGCATTTTTATAATAATGATAATTTATATACTGCAAATACAGTTGTTAAAAGGAGTAATCCTATTGCGTGGTTTAAGTCCAATGAGGATAAAGTGATTTGGGTAACTAATAGGGATCAGACATTTAGAAAACGGAATAAAAAAGGGGAATCAAAAAATATAAACCCAACAGAAGTTAAACAAATAATAATTGAGTTAGAGCAATTTATTAAACAAGCAAAATTAAATCCAAAAAGTAATAATGAGAAGTATGAAATAGCTGTTTTAACTTTTTATAGAGCGCAAGTTTTAGAGTTAAAAAGGATGTTAAGACAACTCACAAATCAACGGAATAAACATAAGTTTTTTACTTCTGGTAATGTGGAGATTACCTTAAGTACAGTAGATAAATTTCAGGGTGATGAAGCAGATATGGTGTTACTATCATTTACAAAAGCAACTAAAAAGGCTTTTTATAATAGTCCAAACAGACTAAACGTGGCACTAACACGAGCTCGTTATAAGTTGATGCTTTATGGTAATCAAAAGTGGTTATCAAATAATGCTCAGCTGGAAGCGCTTAAAGCAATTGCGAGTTCAGTAGATAATATTAAACAAATAAGAGAATGATATTAAATAAAGATATAAGTATAAATAAATACCGAGTATTAGCAGATTATAAAGTAAAAGTAGCAAAGTCTCCTTTTATGTCTGTATTACAGTTAGCAAAAGAAGAATTAGGTGAATTGACTGCAGAAATTCTTTATGAAAAGTTAATGAAACCTTTATCTGTAAAAGCATGTGAGAACTTATTGATTAGGCTTGTTTCTATGGGGTATTTTGAAAAAGGTTTTAATGGGATTATTGAAGGTGATGAAAACGAATGGTTAGCTGAAAATAAAAATGATTTTTATCAATTAACTCCATTTGGATTCCAATCCATTGAAACTAAAGAGTTCTATGACACAAGAAATGGTTTTTTAGAAATTTGGATAGCAGAGGATAATGCATTTACAACTAAAATTGTGAAAATTGTAGAATTGAGATATGATGAAGACAAAGAACAGGAAACTCAAAATATTACTACTGAATTATTATCATTAATAAAAAAGACACAAGTTATTAAGCTTAAAAATGATGCATTTACTATTGATAAAATAGAATCTCAGGTCAAATTTTTTAGTTCGAATAAAGAGGTTTTAACAGTTGTATTTGAAGAGAGTAATTATAAGATTCAATTGGCTAATTTTTCGCAGTATATTAAAGATGAAAAACAAAAAGTAATAGCTTCTATTTTAGAAAGTGAGTTTAAATCTAATTATTTGCAGCAAGAACATATTGTTTTAACTGATTTTAAAAATAATAATCTTTCATTAGTTAGAGATCATAAAATAGAATCTCCTGTTTTCAAAGAAACCTATTTTAATGCTATCACTATTACTAATGTAACAGTAAGTCCAAAAAATAGAGAGGAAGCTAAAAGCTGGTTTCAAACTAAGCTGAAGCAAGGGATTAATAAATACTTCCAGTCTGATGAGGAGTTTAGTATATATGAAAATAAAATAGCCAACGAATTTCAGTTGTTTAAAGACGAGTTATCAAATACAATAAGTAGGCAGCAATTAATAGAATTGTTTGGTGAAGAAGATTTTTATAAAAAAGCAAAGTTAGAAACAATAGATTATTTAAATTACTAAGAAGAGAGAAATGAAAGAATTAATTTATAAAAAAAGTTTCGAAAATAAAAAGGTGCTTCATAATGTTTTTGTTCCTACAAATAAAGAATGGATAAGTACAGAAAGTGATAATTTATCAATTCTAGAATCTGGAAAGCAAGGTGTGTTATTTCAAAAAATAATTGCAGATATCCATAAAGCTCAAGTAATGATATGTCTACAATCCTTTTTAATTCAAGACACTAAAATAATAGATGCTTTATTAAAAGCGAAGCAAGAAAGAGGTGTTAAGGTTTTTGTTATGGGCTGTGCAGAAGCAAAGCTAGAAACGAACCCTTATGGAGAAGAAGATAGTTTTATAACAAAAGAGTATAAAAAAATGCTAGAAGAGAAGTTTAAAAATAACTTCGTTCATAGACAAGCTGGTAATTTACATGCTAAGTTTATTTTAATAGATCCTAAAACAAATCCGAAAGGATATCTTTTTACTGGAAATTTTAATTTGAAACCTTTTTATGAAAATCCAGAATTGGCTATAGAACTTTCCATAGCTAAAACAAAAGAGTTATTTCAGGTATTTGTGCATCATTTTTGGAATCATACAACGGATGAGCAAACAGAATCCTCTCATTTTGATAAGGTAAAACCTATTCTTAAGTTTGAAACAGTTGATTTAAAACAGGTTTTGTTAACTTCTCCAAATAAAGGTCTGTGTAACCTAAAAGAAACATTGTTGGAAGTGGTTTCAAAAGCTGAAGAAGAGATTCAGTTTTCTACATTCGGATTAGATATAAACCACAAGCTATCGCAAAGTATTTTAGAAAAACTTAAAAAAGGAATAAAGGTTACGGTGTTTTGTAGACCAAGATTAAAAGCAATAAATAACCATATTGAAATTTTGGCGAAACATGGGGCAAAGGTGTTTTGTCACCCGCTTATTCATGCTAAATCTGTAGTTGTTGATAATAAAGAAGCTTATATTTTTTCAGCTAATTTTGAGGAACATGGAATGGATACAGGTTTTGAAGTAGGATTAAAGCTAATAATGAAGCAAAAAAACGATTTATTAAAAATATATGATACTTGGAAAAATACGTTTCCGTATGAGTATTTTAATGAAAAAAAACTAACAGAAATAGATAGTTATCAGGTACTAGATAGAGAAGATAGGTTTAAGTCTATTATTAAAATCGAAGAAGAACGTTTGGTTGCTAAAAAGCAACACGCAAAAACACTAAATGAATTGTTAGCTTTTTTCTCAATAAGGGAACCAAAAGATTCTCTGTTAAAAATAGAACATGTAGAAGTGGTAGCTAAGTTAGATACACTAGAAAAGTATACTAAAGTTAAAGTTATTAATAAAGCAGTAGAGTTAGTTGAGGTTCAAATAGGGCGCAGTAAGAAAAACAAAACGGAAAAAGTATTATTACTTGACGTTAAACAAGGAAATAATGCCATAAGCTTATTATTAGATTTGGCAAAAGACTATAAAAATTTTAAAATTTATGCAAAATGAAAAACAAGCAAATACTATTAACATGGGATGCTTTTAATAATGGTTTTGTGGTAACTGCAAAAGTTTTGAAATCTTTATTACTAGAAAAAAAAGTTTCAATTGATTTCATTTATTATTTGCAAAATCAGGAATTATCCGATGAAAATTTAGCAGAAATTGATGTCTTTTTTGAAAGAAAGAAATACGGTGAGGTTTTAAATAAGTTTGATGATGAAAGAATTATTGCTAGAATAAAAGAAAATCGTGCAATTAGTGAATCTCTAAAATTAGAAACGGGTTTACTATCTAAATTTGAAAATAAGAGAGTTTCAATTAATGGTGTAACTAATTACCAATCTATATATGATAGTTTAATAACTTTTTTAAAAGAAAAAATTTATGATAGAGAAAATATTGATTTGCATATAAATATTTCTCCAGGTACACCGCAAATGCACGTAGTTTGGTTGATGTTAAATTCAGCTGGTTATTTACCAATAAACACAACACTTTGGTCAAGTCAGTATGATAAAAAAAAGCAAAAAACGTATTTAGAAAAAATTAAATTTAAACCTAATATTTTTTTAAGTGAATTACTAAACAAGAAACATGCTTCTAATATACTTGAGTTAAATCCTAACGAAACAAAATCAATAAAGAGAAAAGAAGCGGAGGAAAAGTTAATACTATTTTCACATATTCCAAATGCTTCTATTTTATTGTTGGGTGAAAGAGGGACAGGTAAATCTACTTATGTTAGAGAGTTTATTGTTAAAAAATATAATAAGGACTATCCCTTTGCAGAATTGGCATGCGGTACTTTTTCAGAAGAATTAATGAAATCAGAGCTTTTTGGCTATAAGAAAGGTGCATTTACAGGAGCTGAGAAAGATAAAGAAGGGATATTGTCAAAATTTACAAATGGAGGGGTATTATTTCTGGATGAAATACAAGATTTATCTAAATCATTACAGCGACAATTAATTCAAGTATTGCAAACAGGTAATTACTTTCCGTTAGGTGCAGCACAACCAAAACAAACAAACTTTAGGTTAATAGCGGCAAGTAATATTTCTTTTAATGATTTAACAAGCAGTATGTTAGATTATGATTTTTTTGATAGAATTTCTAGATTTATAGTTGAGATTCCTTCTTTGAGAGAATGTCAAGAAGATTTTGCTTCTAATTGGAAAAATGTTTGGAGTGATGTTTCTAATTTTGAGCAGGCACCAAGTATAATATGGAATGAAAAGATTAAGAATTATTTAGAATCGAAACAACTATTGGGTAATTTTAGAGATATGCAAAAATTTGCATCTTATATTTTGGCTTTCTATTTTGATAGCCATAAAAAGGATGTTGCTATTAATAGAGCTATTGAAGAATTTGAAAGATGGAATATAGAGAAAACTGAGTCAACTGAAACCTATTTTCTAGAAGGTAAAACCTATAATGAAATAGCAGCAAAATTCAATAAAGAATTAGCTGAATGGGCTATTAAAATTTATGGAAATAAGAAGAAGGCTTCAGATGTCTTAAAACGTTCAGAGAGTATGTTGTCAAAAGACTTGAAAATGGATAGGTTGAAATAACTTTAGTCTAATTGTTTAAATTGACATTCACTCTTTTATGCAGATTGATTTGTTTTATTTAGTAAATAAAATAATATCAGTAACATCTTTTGTAAGTAAAAAAATCTATGTAAAAAGTAGAAAAGTATCTACATCACCATACTAGCCATGTACTTTTGTACTTTGTACACATTAATGATTTTATTAAACTTCTTATTTAATTCATTTAAATAAATATTTACTTTTACAAAAGAGTAATATCTGCTAATTTAAAGAGGTGTTTATGATTAACTTGTTTTGTGTGATAAATATCATAAGAATAAAACCTAAGTAATAGAAAAAAAAACTATTAAATGTTTGTGTTAAAAAAGCAATCACTATCTTTAAGAAATAATTGAAAGAGAAATCTTAAAACTACAAAATATGGCGAAATCGCAAGACGCAAAGAAGAAAGTGAAGAAAGAGCCAGCAAAAACGGCTAAAGAAAAAAAAGCCGCTAAAGTAGCTAAAAAAGCAAACAGAATTTAAACATATTAGCCCCTAGTTTTTTCTAAACCATTCTCTTTTGAGTGGTTTTTTGCATTAAAGAAAGTATCTTTATAACAAAATAATAAATAGCTTTTAAAAAAGATGGATATTAAATTAGCAGTGTTAATAGACGGAGACAACATACCTTCTGCCTATGTAAAAGAAATGATGGAGGAAATTGCAAAGTATGGCAACCCTACCATTAAACGTATTTATGGAGATTGGACAAAGCCACACCTGTCTAAATGGAAAAATATGTTGTTAGAAAATGCCATTACCCCAATACAACAGTATGGCTATACCACAGGTAAAAATGCAACCGATTCTGCAATGATTATAGATGCTATGGACATTCTATATTCTGAAAAAGTAGATGGTTTTTGCTTAGTGTCTAGTGATAGCGATTTTACACGTTTGGCAACGCGTTTAAGAGAAGCAGGCATGAAAGTATATGGTTTGGGAGAAAAGAAAACACCAAATCCGTTTATTGTAGCTTGTGACAAGTTTATCTATATAGAAATATTAAAGCAGCAAAACTCTGCAAACGAACAAGAGTCTACAGAAACAACCGCTTCACCTAAAAACGAATACGATAAAATTACCCAAAAAGAAATTCGTTTTATTGCAGCTACCATAGATGACGTAGCAGATGATGATGGTTGGGCATTTTTGGGAGATGTTGGTGGTTTGTTACAAAAAAAACAACCAAATTTTGACTCTAGAAATTATGGTTTTCAGAAATTAACTCCATTAATTAAATCGATTCCTGCTTTTGAAATAGAAAGAAGAGATACTTCTAAAGGAAGATTAAAATTGATTTATGTAAGAATTAAAGAAGTAAAAGGGAAAGCTAAAAAACGTTAGAACAAACCCTTTTAGAAACTAAATAGCAAACCCGTAAAGAATTTATTTCTTTACGGGTTTTTGTTATTTATATTTTAATAAGAAGTTACAATACTTTTATCACTTCTTTAAAAAGAGTAATCATTTTAGGTTCTGCAGCACCAGCAATGGCAATAATTTCTGCAATATCTACAGGTTGTAAGTTTTTAGGATCGCATTCATCTGTTAATACAGAAATAGCAGCACAAGGTAGGTTTAATTGTTTGGCAACAATAACTTCTGGTACAGTACTCATACCTACAGCATCGGTTTCTAAAATTTGCAACATTCTGTATTCTGCTCTTGTTTCTAATTGAGGGCCTAATACACTTGCATAAATTCCTTCATGCAATAAAATATTTTGTTCCTTAGCAATAGCTTTTATTTTATCGTTTATTTCTTTAGAATAGGGAGCTAGCATATCTGCAAAAATATTTCCAAAATTATTGGCTCCGTTAAAAGCTAAAGGAGAGCTTCCTTGCAGATTAATATGGTCATCAATCAACATTAAATCTCCTTTTTTATAGTTTAGGTTAATAGCACCTGCAGCATTAGAAACTAGTAAGTTTTGAATGCCTAAACCATGCATGGTTCTAATTCCGTATGTTACTTCCCAAGGAGTATAGCCTTCGTATAAATGAAAACGACCTGCCATAACCAATACCTTTTTGTCAGATAAGGTTCCGTAAATAAGTTTACCAGAATGAAACTCTACAGTTGCCACAGGAAAGTTAGGAATGTCTGCATATGAAATTTCTTTTTCTATAGCAATTTCATCTACTAATTTACCTAGTCCAGTTCCTAAAACGATACCAATTTCTGGGTTTGTTATTCCGTTTGATTTTAAAAAATCGATGGTTTCTTGTAATTGTTGTTTTTTCATCTGTATATAAATTGTTGAAATGCAGGATGGTGTTCGATATCTTCAAATACATCTACATCATTTAACTCAGATAGCAAAAGTACTTTTTTATCTTGTAAATCGTCTAAAGTATCTTTTCGAACTGTTGCTGTTCCCCAATCTTTATTTTTAAAAACGTTTTCATGTAGAGAATTCATGCCTAAAAGATAATAACCACCATCTTCTGCTGGTCCTAAAACAACATCATTAGTATCTAAAGCAGTAAAAGCACTGTCTACTGTTTTTGGGGTTAAATCGTATAAATCGCTTCCAATAATTAAAACTTTTTCATAACCAGCAGCAAAACCGTTTTTAAATGCATCTAACATTCTATACCCTAAATCTTCGCCTTTTTGTTGGTGTTTCTTAAAAATAGCATCGTCCCACATATCATTAGGCCTTACTTTTACAGAATAATACACAGCTTTGTCTGCAGTAACTTTTAATGCAATTTCTTTGGTGCGTTCTAGTAGGAATTTATAAATTTCTAAGGCAGTTACATCTCCCACAGTTTTAGCCAAACGTGTTTTTGCTTTTCCTAGTTCTGGGTTTCTTGTAAATATTAATAAGAGATTTTTATTTTTCAATTGTGTAAATTTTATAATTATGCAGACAGTTTATTTTGTAAATTAGGAACTGTCTATTAAAAGAATTAATAAACCTTTTCGCCTTTTTTAAGCCATTTGCTCCAGTTTTTACTAAACGCATGTACTTTTTCGGTTTCATTTCCTAAGGTATCTATTACTTTAAAATTATTGTTTTTCCATTCAAAAATACCACCGTATAAATTAAATACATTGGTATAACCAGCTGTAATTAATTTATGTGCAACTGTTTCTGAACGAATACCCAAAGAGCAATACACTACAATTTTAGTAGTTTTGTCTTTTGGTAATTTGGCAAGCGTTTCTTCTAACTTAAAATGGTCATAACCTACAAAAATAGCGTCTTTTAAATGGCTTACCTCAAACTCATTAGTTTCTCTAGCATCTAATAAGATGGCGTCTGTTTTTGGCAATGCCAACGTTTCTACAGAAATGTAAGGCACATTTCTTTTGTTCCATTTATTTAATAGCTTGTCTAATTTCTGTTGTGCCGAAATTGTAGAGGTAACTAATAAAAGAAGTAAAAGTATTTTTTTCATAATCTTATTATTTATAGTTGAATTCCGAAGCCTTGTAACCCCGTTTCAATAGGAGGTAAGATTTCTGTATTGTCCCAAATACCAGTTACAATAGTTCTAGAGTATTCTTCTGGCAATAAGCCGTTTTGCATTAACTTACTTGTTAATTTGTAATTATAATCTAACGTGTAATGCGTAAAGTTAAAGGTTTCTTTTGAATCGTCTAGAATAGCATACCAAACACTTGAATTTCCATCATTTGCAGGCATACCAATAACACCAGGATTTAACCAAAGTTGTTCTTTTTCTTGATGATGAAATGGCAAACCACAATGGCCAGCAACAATAACATCACTTTTGGTAGCTTCAAAATTAGGTTGCTTTATAGCCCAATCTGTCGATTTAAAAATAAATTCTGATACATTAGAAAAAGAACCATGCACTACAGTTACTTGCTTATTAGCATATTCAAAAGTAAGATTATTGGGTATGGTTTGTAAGAATTCTAGAGAGCTTTTAGACAACTTGCTTTGTGCATACGGATACCAAAGTTGAGAAAAACCATCGCAACGAGAACCTTCTCTAAAATCGCAACCACAATCTTCTGCATTTTCTCTAAGTTGAATTTCTACGTTGCCAACAATGCTTTTTGCGCCCCACAATTTAAATAATTGCACAGTTTCTTCTGGCTGTGCACAGTAGCCAACAATATCTCCTGTAGAAATACAGTTTTCTGGTGCTATATGTTCTTTTTCGGCAATTTGTTTTAAAGCCTCTAAAGCTTGTAAATTACTGTAAACACCACCAAAAAGTAATGTTTTACCACTTAATTTACCTAAATGTGTTATTTCTTGATCCATTTTGGAATAAAATATAAAATGATACAACTTAAAATTCCCCATAGATTTACCCAAAGTAAATCTGCGTATTTTCCTTTTGTAAATATGAGCGTTTCTGGAAACCAATTAAATACTAATAAGATGCCAAAAAACAAGCCACAGAAAACACTCGCATAAAAACTACTATTAGGAACTTTTACATTCCAAAATATAAAAACGGGTGTTAAACCAATAACCATTGTACCAGAAATGGTAGTTGCAGATAATATTTCTGCACCTAAAAAAACAGGTAACGTTCCTAACACAGCCACAATAATCATGGTAATTCTTCCAAATGAAACGGATTTACCTAAATTTAAATCTACCGCAATTAATTTTGAAAAAGAAGAGAATGTAGAATCTAAAGTAGAGGCTGCTGAGGTAATCATTATAAAATTAATAACTAGTAAAATAACAACTCCTAAAGCTTTACCAACTTCTACAGCTGCTTGCCCTTGCATACCTTGTGATTGTGCGTACACGCCAATTACACTAAAAAGAATAATACAGATGGCTCCTAAAAGTGCTGCCCACAAAAAACTTTTTCGGGTTACTTTAGGAGAACTTATAAAACCTCTATCTGTTAAAACAGGATCGTGAAAAGGATAACTAAAAGATTGAATAATTGCAGCAAAAAAGAGATTTAAACCCAATTCAAAACTCCAAGTACCAGAGGTAACTATTTCTGTAGTTGTAAAATCTTCAGCAGAAAAAATAGTAGCCAAAATAATAATTAATAAAACAGAAAATAAAACCATTTGTATAACATCTGTAAAGATAGAACTACTTAAACCGCCTTTTAAAGCATAAGATAAAGTTAGTAATGTAAACACAATTATTGCCCAATAATAAGAACTACTTCCTTGTGCGCCAAAGTAACTACCAATAACCATTGTGTTACTCCAAACTTCATTAAAAAGACGAAAAGCAATTAGTATAGAAAAGATGGCCATGGCATTCTTACCAAATTTTGTGGTTAAAAAATGGTGAATACTTTTGAAGTTTCCTTTGGTTCTTAATTGATAAATAATAACACCTGCAACTGCAAAGGAAAGATAATAACCTGCATAAGCAACACCACCCACAATACCAAAAGACAACCCTAAATTGGCTGCATTGGTAATGCTTTTCGCAAAAATCCAAGAGATAATTAAGCTACCCGTTAATACCAAAGTATTGGGTGCTTTTTTTTGATGTACAGCTTTAAAAAACTGATCTGTTGTTTTTGCGAGTGGCGATAAAAAGAACAAGATTAAACTTGAGCTAATTACTAAAAGCCATTGCCAATTAATTACATCCATATTTTTATTCGTTCCACCAAACTTTTACATCTAGGCTATTTCCATTGGTTGCTGTTTCTGCTACTTTATAGTTTTCTATATTTAATGATGCTGCTTCTGCAGGATAAGGCATTCTAACAGGAATTAAACCGCTGTTTAAACTTGCCGAAACACTTTTTAAAGCAGGAAAACCTGTTCTTCTATATTCTATCCAACTTTCATAACCATTAATTACAGAAGCGATCCATTTTTGAGTTCCAATTTGTGCTAAAGGTGAAGTACCAATTGCATTGTAATTCGCATTTCCTGTTAAATAATTAGTTGGTAAATTGGTGTTCCAATATGCAAAAGCTTGTGTTACTGCTGTATTGTATAAAGTTGCTGCATCTGCAGTAATAAATCCTTTTTCTGCTGCTTCTGCTAATAGAAAATTCGTTTCCCAAGCTGTCATAAAATTAGCATCTAGGGTAGAAGTGTCTTCTCTAAAAATAGTGCCAGACAAAGAATAATCTGACAAGGCAATAGAAGTAGAGGATGCATCTATTCCGTTTAATAGACCATTAAATTCAATAGTAGTTGCATTTGCAAAAGGTCTAAAAAAGGTATTGATTCTCTCATCGTTTAAATCTGTTAGAATTTCTTCCATGGTTTCAGAAAGTACAAAATTATTAAAATCACCAACTCTTAACTGTGCCAATCTAAAACTGTTTGGTTCAGAATTTGTAAAATCAAAAACAGCATTTTCTGTATTTAACCGAATGTAATTACCACTAGTAAATAATGTTTGTAATTGTGCAGAAACATCTACTTTATTAGAAATACGAACTAAATATTTAATTTTTAATGAGTTTGCAAATTGTACCCAAGAATCTAAATTACCATTGTATAAAATATCTCCTTCTAGAGGAATAGAGCCTGAATATGCATTTATTGCTGCAATACCTTTGTCTAAATTATCTAGAATTCCGTTTTCATTTTGATAAATGTCTTCTTGCAAATCATATCTAGGAGTTACTGTTCCTTCAATACCATTAAAGGCTTCAAAATACGGAACATCGCCAAATAAATCTGTTAAACCAGCAGCCATATATGCTTTTAAAATTAATGCAGGACCTTCATATACCGCAAAAGCAGGTGTTTCTTTGGCTTGTTTTAAAATAATTTCATTATCACGCAAATTCGTGTAAAATATTGGCCAAGGATTTCCTCCTAATTGCGGACTCTTTAAATCGTGCCTATCAAATAAATTAAAATCTAAAGCGGTTCTGTGTTGTGCTAATAAATCTCCAGCAACAAAACCTTCGTAACTCATGTTTTCTCCAAAATTATAAATTACTTGTCGTAATAGTAAACTTGGTTGCACAGAAACTGGTGCGTTTAAATTGGTGTTTATTTCTTCAAAATCTTTGGTGCAACTTGTAAGTGTAAACACAAAAATTGCAAATATGTATATAATTTTTTTCATTGTCTTTTTTTAAAAATCGAATCCTACTTTAAAACCTAAACTTCTGCTAGATGCATAACTCATGTCTTCTACACCGCTTACAAAACCATTACCTTGCACTGCTAATTGCTCAGGATCAAAATGTGGGTTTTCTGTTATAACAAATAAGTTATTCCCTATAAATGAAAAATTCATGGTAGAGGTGTTTTTCAATCCTAAAAAACCTTCGTTTAAATTTAGGGTATAGCCAATAGAAAACTGACGTAATTTTAAATAAGAGGCATCATACACATTGTTTTCTTCATGATTTCTATCATAATATTGTCTGTAATAACTTTCTGCAGAAACAGCAACTGTGTTAGGTTGCCCTGTATTTACATTTACACCTTGTGCTACAATTCCTGCATCTGGTCTGTAAGAGGTTTCTGCTAATTGCCCTCCAACATTTCCTAAAGCGCTGGTTCTAGATACTATTTCTCCTCCTTGTCTCCAATCGAATAAAAAACTTGCGTTCCAATCTTTATAAGAGAAACTATTGTTCCAACCTAATGTAAAATCTGGATTGTAATTACCAATTTTAATTAAATCATTATTTGCAATATAACGCCCATTGTCATCTATTAGAAATGCTCCGTTTTCATTTTTTTGATATCCTGTACCATATAAATCACCAACTTGTCCACCTTCTTCAACTTGAAACCAAACAGTTTGGTTTGCGCTATCATAAATTCTACTATATGCCAATGTTAAACGGCCTTCTTCTTGAGGTAAGTTTTTAATAACAGATTTATTAGTTGCAAAATTAAATGTAGTATTCCATTTAAAATTGGCTGTTTTTATTGGTGTTCCGCCTAAAATAACTTCTATACCAGTTGTATTTACGTTTCCTCCATTTACTACTTGTTGGTTGTAGCCAGAAGAAATTGCAATTGGTAAAGAGATAATTTGATCTTTAGTTGTTGCATTGTAATAGGTAAAATCTACATTTAAACGATCTTTAAAAAAACGTACATCTGCACCAAACTCGTAAGAAGTAGTTAATTCTGGTTTTAAATTGGCATTGGGTATAAAATCTTGATTGCTAAAAGTTGGTTGCCCGTTAAAAGTAGTTTGAGAAACAAATGCACCAGAAGTTTGGTACGGATTTGTATCATTACCAACCTGTGCAACACTAGCTCTTAATTTTGCAAAAGAAATGCTTTTTGGTAGTTTTGTATAGTTAGATAAAATAAAACTAGAAGAAATAGAAGGGTAAAAGAATGAAGTTCCGTCTACAGAAAATGGCGTTGCCAAAGCGCTAGACCAATCATTTCTACCTGTAATGTCTAAATATAAGTAGTCTTTATAACCAAATTTTGCAATTCCGTATAAAGAATTAATTCTCTTTTTAGAATCAAATTGAAAAGCTTCAATTGGTGAAGCAGCATTGTTTAAACTAAAAATTCCTGGTTGTGCTAAATTGGTAGTTTGTAATTGTTTTGTAGAAGCAGTTTGGTCTAATCTATTCCCACCAAATGAAGCGTCAAAAGAAAAATCACCAAAATTATTTGTATAATTTACTAAGAAGTCTGTATTAATTTCTCTGTAAAAAACATCATGTTCTGCGTACGCTCCGTTTTTAAAACGATTAGAACTAAAATTACGTTTAAATTTTCTTTTTTCTGATGAGTAATCCATTCCAGAACGTAAAGAAACACTTAGATTGTCTGTAAATTTATGGTTAATTGCAACATTACCAAAAACACGATCTCTGTTAAAAGAATTGGTATTTTCCTTTAAAATAAAATACGGATTATCGAAAAAAGTATAATTAAAAGAATATTGTTGTACACCTTCTAAACCAGGTTGCCAATAATTTTTTAAAGCATTGGTGTCTAAAGACCTTGGCCCCCAGGCAACCAAAGAATAATTCACATTTTCACTACCATAACCATTGGCAGGTCTATTATCGCTGCTAGAATTTACGTAGTTTAAAGAAGTAGTAACTCTTGTTTTTTCGGTAGGATTAAAAGTCATTTTTAAAGCAGCCGTCTTTCTGTCTAAATTTACACCAGGAATTATAGATTCGCTATCTAAATCTGTTAAAGACAATCTATAAGAACCCTTGTTAAAATTATCTGTAATAGAAATATTATTAATAGTGGTAACTCCTGTTTGATAGAAATCTTTTAAATTATTCGGATTCGATTTAAATAATGTGGGTGTAATTGCAATATCATTATATAAAGAAGTATCTCCTCCTCTTACCACAGTTCCGTCAGGCAAAGTTACAGGAGAATTAAATTGAGCAATTAAGTTTCCTGCGTCTAATCTAGGACCCCAAGAATACGTAATATTATCATTTACACCGCCACCTAAACCATCTACATATTCAAAATCACCAGAGTTTCCTTGTCCGTATTCATTTTGAAATTCAGGCAAGCGAAAAGCGGAATCAAAAGTAATAGAAGAATTTATACTAATGCCTAAACCTTTCTTTTTACTTCCATCTTTTGTTTTAATTACAATAACTCCGTTAGAAGCCCTTGTTCCATATAAAGCAGCAGCACTTGGGCCTTTTAAAACAGTTACAGATGCGATATCGTCTGGGTTTACTTCCATGGCACCATTTCCAAAATCTATTTCTTGAAAACCAGCAGCTGCTTCATTGGTAAAGTTAAAAACGGTATTGTTGTTAATAGGCGTTCCATCTACTACAAAAAGCGGATTGTTGTTTGAAAAAGATGCTTCACCACGAATGGTTATTTTAGAAGAAGAACCAACACCTGTTGCACCTTGAGAGATGGTTACACCAGCTAATTTACCAGATAAATTATCTAAAAAATTAGGTGTTTTAACTTCTGTTAATTCTTTTGCTTTTATTTCTTGAACAACATACCCTAATTCTTTGGTTTTTCTATTTAAACCTAAAGCAGTAACCACAATTTCATTTAAACTAGTAGCTAATTCTTCTAGTTTAATATTGATGATTGTTTGATTATTGATGGCTACTTTTTGAGTTTTATACCCCAAATAAGTAAAAGTAAGAAACTGACTTTTATCTGAAACTTGAATGGAATAAGTACCATTTAAATCTGAAGTTGTTCCGTTTTTTAAAGAAGTTGCAATACTTACATAAGGAAGTTCTTCTCCGGTATTTTTGTCTGTAATTGTACCTGTAATTGTTATTTGTGAAAAACTGATGCTTGTAAAAAACAACAGAATCCACATAGAAATGTGTTTCATTTAAGTTTGATTTTTGTGTAAAAAAATAGGCTGGTTTATATTGAAAATCTCAATATGAATGTAGAATTACGCAAAAATAATTGGTGAACCTTTATTATGGTTTTGTGAAACTGAAGTTCTAAATAGAGCAATATGTTCTTCAGTAAAAAGACTTTTTTTACTAAAAAATAATTTTTGTAATAGTTTTAAAACGGATAAAGAAAGGGTTTTAAAACTATTTAGTATTTGTTTAATATCTTCCTTTGAGTCAATATCACTTAAAAGTTCTAAAAATTGAACTTCTAAATTTTTAGTTTTAGCTATGGAAGAAATACAGCTATGTAATCTGTTGGTTTGCCAAGGTAATTTTAAGAAAGTTTCTTTATGAAATTGTTCTTTTTTAATTCCCATTAAATAAAAACCACCATCTTTAGAAGGACCAATAATTAAATCTTTTTTTTCTAATTGATGATATGTTTCTAGTAAATGATGCGATTTTAAATGTGGCGTATCATTACCAATGGTAATTATGTTTTTAAAACCTTTATTAAAAATAGCTTCAATTGCGTTAGAAAAACGTTCTGCAAAAGTGTTTCCAATTTGATGTTTTTCTGAAACATGAAAGTAATCTATTCCAGATTTTTTTACCGTTTTTAAGGTTTGTTTATTTAATGCAGAAAAAATTTCAGCAGAAAGAAAAGATTTTCTCTCCGCTTCTTTTTTAGCAGAATTTGCAAAAATTAAAATGGCAGTATTTTGGTTCATATATTATGCAACAACTCCTTGGCAACTACTACCAGAACCGGCAGTACAACCATAACAATGTTGGTTTATAATAATGTTTCTGTCTTGTAACAACTCTTCATTATAATCAGAAACATGTTTTACTTTACTTGCTACTTTTAAGTTTAACATTTGGTTAAAATCACAATCAAATAACCAACCATCCCAACTTATAGAAATAGTATTTGTACACATTACGTTTTCTACAGCAGCAGGATTGTATGCGTCTAGTAAAGAATGCATATAATCTTCATAATTATCTGAAGCAATTAAATAATCTAAAAACCTACTAATTGGTAAATTTGTAATTGCAAATAGACTGTGAAAATCAATATCAAAATCTTCTTTTAAAGCTTTTTTGAAATCATTTTCTAAAGCCATTTGATCTCCAGGTAAAAATGCACCAGAAGGATTGTATACTAAATCTAATTTTAAATCAGAACCAGGCATTCCATAACCAACTGCATTTAATTCTTGTAATGCTTTTATAGATAAATCAAAAACTCCTTTTCCACGTTGTTTGTCTGTTTTTCCTCTTGTCCAGTGTGGCATAGAAGAAACAACATGTACACCATGTTTTTTAAAGAATTCTGGTAAATCGTAATATTTTTTATTTGCTCTAATAATTGTTAAGTTAGAACGTACAATAAAGTCTTTAATTCCTGCTTTAGAAGCTTCTTCTACAAACCATCTAAAATTTGGGTTCATTTCTGGCGCTCCACCAGTTAAATCTAAAGTATGTGCTTCTGTTTTTTTAATAACTTCTAAACATTGCTTCATGGTTTCTACTGTCATTATCTCTTTACGATCTGGACCTGCATCTACATGGCAATGTTCACAAACTTGGTTACACATATAACCTAAGTTTATTTGTAAAATTTCTAACTTTTTAGGACGTAAAGGAAAATGACCTGTTTCTTTTATTTTAGAAGCAAATGTTGGTAATTCTCCGTTTGCAAATATTCCACTTGATAGAATTTCCATCTGACGAGAAGTATTTGCAATATCGTTATTTCTTGCTTTTAGTGATTTTGTAGCCATTAAATTATTGTATTCTTTGTGAATTTATGTACGAAAAAATTGATGGTTTGGTTTTTTTGACGTTTTTTTTAATCTTGAAAATGCAAGAATAAGCGATTCGCACAATTTTTACTTTAGCAAAAATTAGTGTCTGCTTACATTTCCAATTTATTCACTTTGTTCATCATTTGAACTCCATGAACTAATGTTGCTCCACTCTTAATAGCCGCACCAACGTGTATTGCTTCCATCATTTGCTCTTTTGTAACACCTCTTTGCAAAGTGTCTTTTGTGTAAGCATCTATACAATATGGGCATTGTTCTGTGTGTGCAACAGCCAAAGCTATTAAAGATTTTTCGCGAGCAGTTAAAGCACCTTCTTCAAAAACTTTTCCATAATAGTCAAAAAACTTGTTTCCAAGATCTTCACTCCATTCTGTTATTTTTCCAAATTTTCTTAAATCTGCTGCGTCGTAATATGTTTTAGACATTTTTTATCTTTTGTATAATTAAAAGTGAAAGATAATAATTTATTTACCATTTAAACTCCAATCATATTTCAAATAACTAATTTTTGCATTTTTCTTTATTTCTGTTTTAGAGTACTTGTTTAGGTAATCTATAACAGAACCATTTTTAGTAAAATCTTCTTTAAACCAATCGAAAATAGAAGAAATTTGTACTTTTTTATTAGTTATTTTATTTCTAGAAGAATCGTTAACAAAAGCAACCATTAATTTTTCTAAAGTTGCATCTATATTTTCTTCAGTAAAAGCAGTGTTTCCTAACTTAGGACATGAACCAGAAGCACAATTTACACCAACGTGAATTCTTGCATCAAACAATTTTTTACGTAAAATATCGTGTTCTATATAATCTAAAGTATAGGTTTTACCACCAACTTTAGCAAAAGGAATTTTCCAGGCAGTTTTTCCATCCTCTTTAATATCCATAATGCTTTTTAGAGGGTAATTCTCTAAGATTTTTTTTATAGTATATGCATTGTATGCGTTTATCCAAAAAGCTTTTTGTTTGTTTTCTGACCAAGAAGAACTTGGTATAGTTTTTTCTAAATAAGTAATATAAGTATCTAGCTTAGCCTCATCATTTTTAAAAGATTTGTAATCTACAACACCTGCTTCAGAAACATGTTTTTGCAATAAACTATTAAAAGTAGTTGTTTGTGCATTTACTTGAGATACAGTAATGATTGCTATCAGTAATAAAAGTATTTTTTTCATTGTATATTTTGTTTGCTACTTTTTTAGACGAAGTATTTTATTATTGATTACAAAAAAGGAATTTTAATTTTAGTTAATTTTTTAGTATGAAAAGTTAGCTCTTTTTTTTCTTAAATTTATTGTTACAAGGTATTAATGAAAGCTTAAAAATGCTTCAAATAAAAATGATTATTTTTGCCGACAAACAAACGAACAAAAAATTACAAAAACATATTTATGAAAGCATATATTTTTCCAGGTCAGGGAGCACAATTTACAGGAATGGGATTAGATTTGTACGAAAAATCTGCATTAGCTCAAGAGTATTTCGAAAAAGCTAATGATATTTTAGGGTTCTCTATTACAGATATTATGTTTGAAGGAACTGCAGAACAATTAAAAGAAACAAAAGTTACTCAACCAGCAATATTTTTACATTCTGTAATTTTAGCAAAAGTTTTAGGAGAAGATTTTAAACCAGAAATGGTTGCAGGACATTCTTTAGGAGAATTATCTGCTTTGGTGGCAAATGGTGTTTTATCTTTTGAAGACGGATTAAAATTAGTGTCTAAACGTGCTTTGGCAATGCAGAAAGCATGTGAAATTGCACCTTCTACAATGGCAGCGGTTTTAGGTTTAGAAGACAATGTAGTAGAAGAAACATGTAAAGAAATAGATGGAGTAGTAGTGGCTGCAAATTATAATTGTCCCGGGCAATTAGTTATTTCTGGTGAAGTTTCTGCGGTAGAAAAAGCATGTGAAGTTTTAACTGAGAAAGGAGCAAGAAGAGCTTTGTTGTTACCAGTTGGTGGGGCGTTTCACTCTCCAATGATGGAACCTGCAAGAGAAGAGTTAGCTGCTGCAATTGAAGCAACAGAATTTAGTCAACCTACTTGTCCTGTTTATCAAAATGTAACTGCAAGTGCTGTTACAGATCCAAATGAAATTAAAAAGAACTTAATGATTCAATTAACTGCTCCAGTAAGATGGACGCAATCTATACAAGCAATGATTGCTGATGGAGGAACTGAATTTATAGAAGTTGGACCAGGTAAAGTTTTACAAGGTTTAATGCGAAAAATAGATAGATCTGTTACGGCTTCTGGAGCTGCTTTGGCAGAATAGATTTTATTATATATTTATAAAAAAAACGAACTTGAAAGAGTTCGTTTTTTTTGTTGTTGATTTTTGGTTTCGTTAACGTTTTTGTGTATTGGAAGTTGCGTTTTTGAGTGCGAGGATTTTCCGAAGGAAATTCAGACGTAGCAAACACGCAACGAACTTTGATTAAGCACTAATGTAGCAATTTTTATACACGTTGTTGTGTTTAGTTTTTTTCAAAATATAGAGTTTTTTTATTTCCGTTTTTGTCAACAATATATTTTTCGACATATTCTTGGTCAAAAAGAATTTCATAGTTTTCAGGTTTATTCTTTAAAACTCTTACTTTAAAAGTTTTCCCAATATTATTTTCTCCTTCAAGAATTTTTGTTGATTCTCCAAAATGTTTTTTTCCCTTGTACATAAACCAAAACTTATACTTAAATAGAGGCCCAACTCTAATTCCACTTACAATTCGTTTTTTTTCATATATTTTTCCATAAGTTTCAATGGAGTTTATTTTTAATTCAATTTTCTGAATAACAAAATAAAAAATAACTATTGATAAAATTAAGACTCCTAATTTCCAACTATTTTTTTTATAATAATTCCAAGTTTTAGAAAACTTAATTTGTTTCATTAATATTCTATTTAAAATTAAACACAACCCTAATGATGTGAAATCGTTTCAATGTTTTATATCAGAAGTTAACGAAGTTAGCTTTTTAAAAATATAGAAACAAACTAAATTAGTTTTTAATGTATTTGTTTTAAGTTAAGCATTGTAATAAAAAACATAAAATAAAAGTCCCAATTTCTAACTTGAAATTGGAACTTTTTTATTTGCTACTGTTTTAAAGCCAGTAGTTCGTTAAGTATTTTAATTCTTAATTTTCTTTTGTCTTTCGTTTAATAAAATAGGTTCTCCGTACCCTAAATCTTTCATTCTTTCTAACTGCGTTTCAGCATCACCAACAACTAACCAAATCATTTTATTTGGGTTTACATATTTGTTAGCTAATTCTTTAATACGCTCTTTCGTCATGTTATTAACCGTTTTTTCTCTATCGTTTACATAATCTGCTTTCATGCCATAATCTGCAATGTTAGATAACATTCTAAGTTTTGCGCCAGCAGTTTCAAAAGCTCTTGCGTTACTTTTAATTAAGAAACCTTTTGTTGTTTCTAAGTCTTTATCAGAAAAAGTAGTTGGGTATTCTTCTAATATTTTTTTTACAGCTTGTGCAGATTCTAAAGTTACATTAGAACGAACACCACTAGAAATAGTAAATGTACCTTTAGCTTTTGTGCCAGAAAAACCAGAACGGATACCATAAGTATATCCTTTTCCTTCTCTTAACTCTTGTGTTAAACGAGAAGCAAAACCACCACCACCAAGAATATAATTCATAACAGAAGCTGCGTAATAATCTTTATCTGTTGCAGCTAAAGCAGGTGCACCAAATTGTAAAACAGATTGTTTTGCATTTGGAATATCATAAAAATAAACTGCAGGTTTTGTTGGTACTTCAGGTGTTTTGTGAGCTGGTATTGTAACTTCTTTAGCTTTCCAGTTTGTTTCTAAATTAGCCAAAGATGCAGTAACTTTTCCTTTTGAAATATCACCTACCACTAACATTTTAGCAACTGAAGGAGAAATGTAGTTGTTGTAATATTCTTTTAAATCTGCTAAAGAAATATTTTCTACAGATTCTATAGTTCCTAAAGTGTTTTTAGAACGAATGTTATCTTTACCATAAATTAAAGCATTGTAAGCATTTCTTGCTACAGCATTAGGGCTTGCTTCTTGCTGACGTAAGTTAGAAATAGTTGCTTTTTTAAGTAAATCGAATTCTTTTTCATCAAACCTTGGTTCTAATAACATTTCTTGAGCTAAAGCTAAAGTTTTGTCGTAGTTCTTAGCCAAAGTTGTTCCGCTTAAAGTTAAACTTTCTTTGTCTGCATAAATGTAAATTGAAGCTCCTAATTCTTGAATAGCTTCTTCTAATTCTTTTACGGTTTTATTTTTTGTTCCTCTGTTTAATAAATCTGCATTTAAATTAGCAACTCCTAATTTATCCATAGATTCTAATAATTGTCCACCATCAATTGTTAAATTAAAACGCACTAATGGTACTTCATCATTTTCTATTCCATAAACCTTTAAGCCATTTTCTAAACTTGCTTCATATACTTCTGGTACAGCTAAAGAAGGAGCTTTTCCATAAGCAGGTTCTATACTTCTGTCAAAAGAAGAAGGTGTTTTTTCATAAGTTGCTGCAATTTTTGAATCGAATTTTTCTTCAGCACCAATTACAATTTTTTCTTCTACAACAGCTGCTAATTCAGAACCTTTTAAAGCTAAGTCTGCGCTATTCTTAGGTACAAAACTTGTAGCTATGTAATTTTTACCCTTAATATATTTGTTGTAAACACGCATTACATCTTCTGTAGTAACTGCCAAAGTTTTTTTAATATCTTCTGTTGCAAAACCAGGGTTTCCTAAATATGTGTTATAAGAAGCTAAATTTGTTCCTTTACCTAGAACACTAGACAAACTTCTGTAAAAACTAGTTTCTTGCCCTGCTTTTATTCTATTTAAATCTTTTTCAGAAATACCTTCAGCTTCAAATTTTGCAAAACCTTTTTCAATTCCTGTTTTTAATTCATCTAATTTTTTACCATTAAAAGCTCTCACAGAAAGTTGTGTCTCTCCTGCAACTTCAGAAATATAATTATACATACTTGTAAAAGATGTTAATTTTAAATCGTCTACTAAAACTTGATTTAACGGAGCTGATTTACCATCTGTTAAATATTGAGTTAAAACTTCTAATGCATAAGAATCTGGATGATATGATTCTACAGAAGGCCAAACCATAGTTAATTGTGGTACCCTTGCAAAATTATCTTCGTAATATAAATACTTTGTTTCTTTAACAAAACCTGGTCTTTTTTCTAATGCAGGAATTTCTTCTTTTCCTTTAGGAATTTCATCAAAATACTTATGAACCCATTTTGTAGCTTCTTCAATATCTATATCTCCAGATAAAACTAAAGTAGAGTTATTTGGAACATACCATTTTTTATAAAAATCTTTAACGTCTTGTAAAGTTGCGTTTTGTAAATCTTCTAGAGAACCTATTACTTGCCAATTATAAGGATGATCTTTAGCGTATAAATTTTTACCAATAACATATTGGTTGTGGCCATAAGGTCTATTATCTACACTTTGTCTTTTTTCATTTTTAACAACTTGTTTTTCTTTAGCTAAAACAGGGTTTGTAACCGTATTTATAAAATAGCCTAATTTGTCTGCTTCTGCCCAAATCATTTTTTCTAATGCATCTTTTGGTACAGTTTGCAAGTAGTTTGTTCTATCTCTAGAAGTAGAACCATTTGCACCAGAACCACCAATTCTTGCACTCATTTTATCCAATCCACCTTTTCCTAGGTTTTCAGATTCTAAAAATAATAAATGTTCAAATAAGTGAGCAAAACCTGTTCTGCCTTCAATTTCTCTAGCAGAACCAACATGCACCATTAATTCTACGGCTACAACAGGGTCTGATTTGTCTACATGAAAAACAACATCTAAACCATTTTCTAGTTCTATTTTTTTGTAATTAATACTTAATTCGGGTGTTTCTTTCTCTTCGGAAGATTTGTTACAAGCAACAAAGCTTGAAATAGCTAAGAAAGCTAAAATTATTTTTTTCATTTGAGTTGATTTTTAAGCTTTTAAAATTACTAAAAGGAGAGTTAGAAAATAGGGTTTTTGTTGTTAAATATTAACCAAAAAAAAGTCTCTAACTTCAGTTAGAGACTTTTAAAATATTATTTAGCTAAAACGCATTCTTCACAATCTTTAATTTCACCATAATACGTTTCTCTGTATTTATGAATGGTTTTTAAAGGAATTACATTTAAAAATGTTTTTTTAATATAAGTAACATTGGTGTGTAATTTGCCCATTTTAGAGGTATAACGTTTTTCTAAACGGGTTTTTCTTCTAATTTTTATCAGTTTCATTGGTTTCTTTTATCATTAATATTAAGTAACAAAACTATGGCTCTTATAGTTTGATGTCAATTAATAAAAGTTAAAACCTTAAAATTTGGATTATAAATGTAAATCTATAAATTAGTAACAGCTATGTTTCATAATATGATAATGAAGTGTGAAAAAAATTATCATATAAAAAGTGTAGTTTCTTTAAAACCACGTAAAAGTGTCTAAAAAAGAGAAGAAATCAATCATTTTTAACATAAAACACGTTAAAAATGATTGATTTCTTCTTAAAATGAAATTTCTTAGAGTTTATAAAAAGCAATTATTGTTTTTGTTGCCATTTCCAAGCAGAAGCCAAAGCTTCGTCTAAAGATTTTTTAGTTTTCCAATTTAATTCTTTATTAGCAATTGTTGTATCTGCGTAAGCAGCTGTAATGTCTCCTTCTCTTCTACCAACAATTTTATAATTTAAAGGTTTTCCAGAAGCTTTTTCAAAAGCTTTAATTACTTCTAAAACAGAACTACCAGTACCAGAACCAACATTAAAAAACTCAAAATTTTGTTTGTTATTTTTATTGATCAATCTTTTTAAAGCTGCAATATGTGCCTTTGCTAAATCTACAACGTGTATATAATCTCTAACAGCTGTACCATCTGATGTAGGATAATCATCACCAAAAACAGACAATTCTTTTCTTATACCAGCAGCAGTTTGTGTTACAAAAGGAATTAAATTTTGAGGAACACCTAAAGGTAATTCTCCTATTTTAATACTTTCATGAGCTCCTATAGGATTAAAATAACGCAATGCTATAGCGTTTAAATTATGAGCTTTACAGCTTTCTTGTATAATTTCTTCTCCTATTTGTTTAGAGTTTCCGTAAGGAGATTCTGCTTTTTTTACGGGTGCATTTTCTGTAATTGGTAATTCATCTGCCTGACCATAAACTGTACAAGAAGAAGAGAATATAAAGTTGTCTAACTTTCTGTTTCTCATTTCTTGTAAAATGTATACTAAACTCCCAATATTATTTTCGTAATAATCTAACGGATTTTGCACACTTTCTCCAACCGCTTTAAAGGCAGCAAAATGAATAATTCCGTCTACTTTATTGTTTTCGAAAAAATTTACAACTTCTTTTTTAACTCTTAAATCTATATTATGGAAAACAGGTTTTATTCCTGTAATTTCTGTAATACTTTCTAGTACATTAATAGTTGTGTTAGATAAATCATCAATAATAACAACTTCAAAACCTTCGTTTTGTAATTCTACTACTGTATGAGAACCTATAAAACCTAAACCACCTGTTACTAATATCTTTTTCATAATTTTTAATCTACAAATTTATTAATTGTACTAGTTATAAACTCTAATTGCTCTGCATCTAATTCTGTGTGCATTGGTAAAGAAATAACCGTTTTTATCAATTCATTTGTTACAGGGAAATCGCTTTCTTTGTAACGAGTATCTTTATAAGCTTTTTGTGCGTGTAGAGCTACAGGGTAATAAATAGCGTTAGGAATTCCTAAATCTAGTAAGTGTTTGTGTAATGCATCTCTTTTACCATTAGTAATTTGTAATGTATATTGATGAAAAACATGGCAGTCGCAAGTACTACAGATTTCTCCACAACTATTTGTTGCATTAGATTTTGTAGTAGGTGTAATAATATTAGAGTTGCTAGCAAATGCATTGTTATAAAAACGTGCAGCATTTCTACGAGCATTACAATAGCCATCTAAAAGTGGTAATTTTGCTTTTAAAACACCAGCTTGTATAGAATCTAATCTAGAATTTACACCAACAACATCATGGTAATAACGGGTATACATTCCGTGGTTTACAATTCCTCTAATAGTGTGTGCTAAAGCATCATCATTTGTAAAAATTGCACCACCATCACCATAACATCCAAGATTTTTAGATGGGAAAAATGAAGTTGTACCTACATTACCTATAGTTCCTGCTTTTTGTTTTTTACCATTTTTAAAAGTATAATTTGCTCCAATTGCTTGTGCATTATCTTCAATTACAAAAAGATTATGTTCTTTTGCAATTTCCATAACAGCATCCATATTTGCTACTTGTCCGAATAAATGAACAGGTACAATTGCTTTTGTTTTTGGAGTAATTGCTTTTTTAAGAGCTTCTATATCTATATTAAAGGTATCTGCTTCTACATCTACTAAAACAGGTGTTAATTTTAATAAAGCAATAACTTCTACTGTTGCTGCAAAAGTAAAATCTGCTGTAATAACTTCATCTCCTTGTTCTAAACCTAACCCCATCATTGCTATTTGCAATGCATCTGTACCATTTGCACAAGGAATTACATGCTTTACATCTAAATATTTTTCTAAATCTGCTTGAAACTCATGAACCAAAGGTCCATTAATATATGCTGATGTGTCTAGAACTTGCTCTATAGATTTGTTAACAGATTCTTTAATTTTTGCATATTGACCTTGAAGGTCTACCATTTGAATTTTTTTCATGAAGTAGTGATTTTTTAAACGTATCAAAAATACAACTTAAATCTATTACCTTTGAAATTATCAAACAGATTTAAATGAAAATTATTAAAAAAAGTATAAAGTTTTTAATTGTTATTATAATATTATTAGCTGTAGCAATTTGGTTGTATTCTAAAACACTTAATCCTACTTATAAAGGTGAAATAGAAATTGAAAACACTTCTAAAAATGTTACTGTATATTTTGATGAAATTGGGGTTCCACATATAAATGCAGAAAATCAAAAAGATGCTTATGTTGCTTTAGGATATTTACATGCCCAAGATAGATTGTGGCAAATGGAATTAATTAGAAGAATTGCAGCAGGAAGATTATCAGAAATTTTTGGAGAAAAATTAATTAGAACAGATAAACTTTTTTCTGGTTTAGGTATCGAAGAAGCTTCAGAAAAAACAATTAAAAATTTAGATAAAAATTCTCCTTCTTATATTATGGCAACTGCTTATCTAGATGGAGTTAATCAATATATAGAAAACGGAAAAACACCCATAGAATTTAATTTAGTTGGTGTAGATAAAGAAAAATATACACTAAAAGATATGTATAATGTTTTTGGTTATATGGCTTTTAGTTTTGCGGTAGCACACAAAACAGATCCTTTACTAAATGAGGTAAAAGAAAAATTAGGTGCAGCTTATTTTAACGAGTTAATTGGTGCAGAAAATGAAAATCTAACCCTAATTAAGAACGAAAAAAATCCTGAAATTACAGGAGCTTTCACTTTTGCAATGAATAATTTAATGGATGTTTTACCAATTTCACCATTTATAGGAAGTAATTCTTGGGTTATTGGTGCAGATAAAACTAAAAACGGAAAAGTAATTTTTGCAAACGATCCTCATATTGGCTATTCACAACCTTCAGTTTGGTACCAAGCACATATAAAAACACCAAATTATGAAATGTATGGTTTTCATTTAGCGCTAGTTCCTTTTCCATTGTTAGGTCATAATAAAGACTATGCTTATGGTTTAACTATGTTTGAAAATGATGATATAGATTTCTATAAAGAAGAAAATAATAAAGAAAATAGTAATCAATATAAATTTAAAGAAGAGTATTTAGCCTATTCTTTAGTAGAAAAACGTTTAAAAATTAAAGACCAAAAAGATTCACTTTATACAATTAAAGTAAGTAAACACGGACCTTTAATGAACGGAATAATTGAAGGTTTAGAAACAGAAGATCCAATTGCAATGCAATGGATTTATACTAAAGTAAACAATCAAATTTTAGATGTTGCTTATGAAATATCTCATGCAAATAATTTAGCAGAATTTAAAAAAGGTGCAAGTAAACTTCATGCGCCAGGTTTAAATATGATGTATGGAGATGCTAAAAATAATATTGCTTGGTTTGCTTCTGGTAAATTGTACAAACACAATAGACCACTGTACACAAAAACATTCTTAAATGGTAGTTCTGGCGAAGATGAAATTGTAGCATATTTAGATTTTGAAGAAAATCCACAAGCAATTAATCCAAAAACAAATTATGTGTATTCTGCAAATAACCAGCCAGATTCTATAGCAAATATGTTATACCCTGGTTATTATTTATCTGAAGATAGAGCAAAAAGAATTGTAGATTTACTAGAACCAAAAAATAATTGGACAAAAGAAGATGTAGAGAAAATGATTATGGATATCATATCACCAACTGCTCCGATAATAGTCCAAAATCTAATAAAATCTTTAGACGAAAGTTCTTTTTCAGCAAGTGAAAAAACGGCAATAAATATTCTAAAAAACTGGAAAGGAAATTTTGATAAAACTGAAGTAGCTCCTGTTATTTACAACAGGTTTGTATACGAATTTCAAAAAAACACCTTTGCAGATGAAATGGGTAAAGGCTACAATCAATTTGTAAATACACCTTTTATAGAAAAAGTTTTACCAGTACAAGCAGCAAAAGAAAATTCTGTTTGGTGGGACAATGTTTTAACAAAAGATAAAATAGAAACAAAACAAGAAATTGTAACAACCTCTTTTAAAAACGCTTTTTTATTTTTAGAAAATCAATTAGGTGCAAACGTAGCTTCTTGGAAATGGGAACGTGTAATTTCTGTAGAATATAAACACGCAGTTGGCGAAGTTGCTTTGTTAAGAAAATACTTTAATGTTGGGCCTTTTGTAACTTCTGGAGGAGATCAAGTAATCAACAATCAAATTTACGATATCGATTCTACAGGTTATTACAAAGTAAAAGCTGGTCCATCAACAAGAAGAATTATAGATTTTTCTAATGTAGAAAACAGTTCAGCAGTAATACCTACAGGACAATCTGGTCGTGTTTTTAGTAAACATTATAAAGACCAAAGAAAAAGGTATTTAAACGGTACCTTCTTTAAAATGAAAATTAATAAAGAAGAAATTGAGAAAAGCAAAAATGTATTGGTTTTGAAGGCCGTAAATTAAGTAGCAAATTAATTAAAAGATGTACTTTTGTACAACCAAAAATAGAACATGAGTTTACAACAAGATTTAGAAAAAAGAAGTGGAAATAAATGCGAATTATGTACTTCAACAGATAATTTAGCAATTTATGAAGTAAAACCAACATCAACAGTTGGAGGTAGTGGAGTAGATGGAAGCTTGCTAGCTTGTGAAACTTGTAGAACTCAAATAGATAATGAAGAAGAAACAGATGCAAATCATTGGCGTTGTTTAAACGATTCTATGTGGAGCGAGTACAGAGCAGTAAAAGTGGTTGCTTGGAGAATGTTATCTCGTTTAAGAAAAGAAGGTTGGCCACAAGATTTATTAGATATGATGTATTTAGAAGACGACGATTTACGTTTTGCTAAAGAGTCTGGAGACCACTTAGAAGAAAGTGAAAAAATAATACACAGAGATGCAAATGGTGTAATTTTACAAGCAGGAGACTCTGTAGTTTTAATAAAAGATTTAAAAGTAAAAGGTTCTAGTATGGTTGCCAAACAAGGTACAGCCGTAAGAAGAATTTCTTTAGACCATGAAAATGCAAATTATATAGAAGGTAAAGTTGGCCCAACACAAATTGTAATTATTACAGATTACGTTAAGAAAATGGCAGAAAAAGAATAAATTAATTTGGGCGTTTCCTTTTAGGTCGCGCTTTTCGCACTCGCTTTTTTTCGTACCTCAAAAAGAGCTGAAACAAATGCTACAATCGCTAACGCACAATTTTGCCAACTAAGAACATTACAACATTTTTTGTTGTTTTTTATAAAAAGAATCGGCTTGTAATTTCATTAAATTACGAGCCATTTTTTGTTTATACTCATAAATTTCTTCTTCTTCAGCAATATCTTCGTAAACCTTTTTACTAATAAGAATATCTGCTTCTAACATTTTTTCTCTTTGCTGTACTTGTTGTTGTACCCAAGTTTTTACAGCAGTTTCATTATCTTCTAATTTAAAATCATATTCTCCTTTTGGAGATATTAGTTTTGCAAATATTGGCGAAGTTTCAATAGCTAAAAACAATAGAAATATAAAAAAAGATGGTAACCAGGGTAATTTTCCTAAAGCATTAATTCTAGCCATTAAACCATCAAAATTTGTAATAATTGGCTGTGTTTTTGCTTCGTATAATTTCTGACTTTCTTGTAAGTTTAAAATATCTAGTTCTTTGTTTTTTATTTTTTCTGCATTCTCTTTTTTTAATTTTGCTAAACTATTTAAGGCAGCATCGTGTTTTTCTCTTTTTTCTTTATAAACAGGTCCCTTACCTAATAATTTAGTTCCTTTTCTTCCTTCTGCTTCAGCAATATAAATTTCATACAAAGCATTCGTTTTTGTTTCTTGAGTATTTATTTCTTCTTTTAAACTGTTTATTTCGTTACTAATTGTAGCTATTTCTGGTATAAATTGTTGTGCAATTTGTGTTTTATTATCTAACGTCATTTGATTTTTTTCGGTTAATAAAACTTGGTTAATTTCTTTTTCGAATAGTTTTAACTCTAAAGGTTTAGAAATAACAATTGCTATAATTACAGCTAACAGAATTCTAGGAGATGCTTGTAAAAACTCTTTCCATTTAGAATCTCTTTTTTTAATGGTAGAAACTATAAAACGATCTAAATTAAAAATTAATAAGCCCCAAATTAGCCCGAAAAAAATAGCAGTGTATACATTATCAAACACAGTAAATAATGCATAACTACCAGCTATTGTAGCCATAATTGCTGTAAAAAAAACTGTTGCACCAATACCTGCATACTTGTTTTGCTCTCCATCAGAACAATTTTCTAAGATGTTTTTGTCTATTCCAGCGCAAATAATGAAGAATTTTTTAAGCATAATTTTTGTTTTTGGGAGAAAAGACAACTTTTTTTAGTTTTTTTTTCTGATTGTCGTAAACCATGAACGCTAGAAAAACGAATTTATTTTATGTTTTATGAAGTTTTGTGCTGTAACAAAGCTTCTTAGCTCTCGTCTACTTTGTATAAATCAATTAAACCAAATACCATGAAATATTTACAAACTACAACAGTATTAGAAAGAGGAATTTTAACTTCATCTTATAAACAAGAAATAAAAAATAGTATAGCTACAGAAAAAGCAAAGTCTATTTCTAGAATAAAAAACTTAGTTTTAAAACATCAATCTAGAAAAGAAAGTCAGACTGCTGTTATTTTACAAGTTTCTTTATTTGTTATTGCTATTGTTATGATTTCTTTTTAAAAAGAATCTTTACAACCAATTAATGCTAGTCTTGTAAATAAAGTTAACAAATAAGTTTGCGTGAAGGATTGTAGCATTTGTTTGAGCTCTTTTGTGAAGAATGAACAAAAAGCGAGTGCGAAAAGCCTGACCTGAAAGGACACGCCAAAACAAAAAAAATCCATCTGTTTATAAGATGGATTTTTTAAAATATGTGTGTTAGCTTTTAGCTTAAAGCTTCTTTAATTCTTTTTATTGCTTCGCGTAATTGTAATTCTGAAGCTGCGTAAGACATTCTAATGCAATTTGGTGCACCAAAAGCGTCTCCTGTAACTGTTGCTACATTTGCTTTTTCTAAAATAAATAAAGAAAAGTCGTTAGCATTTTCTATTGTTACACCGTTTATTGTTTTACCAAAGAAAGCAGAAATGTCTGGAAAAACATAAAATGCACCTTCAGGAACATTTACTTTAAAACCATCTATTTCTCTTAATAAACCAACTACAATATCTCTACGTGTTCTAAATTCGTCTACCATGTATTGAATTTTAGAAACTGGCGCTAAAACAGCAGTAATTGCTGCTCTTTGTGCAATACAGTTTGTACCAGATGTAATTTGCCCTTGCATTTTTGTACAAGCCTTTGCAATCCATTCTGGTGCACCAATGTAACCAATTCTCCAACCTGTCATAGCAAATGCTTTTGCTAAACCGTTTACTGTAATTGTTCTATCGTACATGTTTTCTATGGCAGCAAAACTAAATGGTTTTACACCATAATTTATATGTTCATAGATTTCATCTGATAAGATATAAATCTGAGGATGATTTTCTAAAACTGCAGCTAATGCTCTATATTCTTCTTCGCTATACATAGAACCACTTGGGTTATTTGGCGAGTTAAAGAAGATCATTTTTGTTTTTGGCGTAATTGCACGCTCTAACTGTGCTGGTGTAATTTTAAAATCGTCATCTATAGAAGAAGGAATTTCTACAAATTTTGCTTCACTTAAAATTGCTATTGCAGAATAACTTACCCAATATGGTGCAGGTAATAAAACTTCATCTCCTGGGTTTAGTAATACTTGTGCAATATTTGCTATAGATTGTTTTGCTCCTGTAGAAACTACAATTTGATTTGGCGTGTACTTTAAATTATTATCACGCTCAAACTTTGTGCAAATTGCCTCTTTTAATTCTAAATAACCATCTACTGGCGAGTAAGAATTATAATTTTGATTTATTGCTTCTATGGCAGCATCTTTAATAAAGTCTGGAGTATTAAAATCTGGTTCTCCTAAACTTAAACTAATAATGTCTTTTCCAGCTGCTTTTAATTCTCTTGCTTTGGCAGCCATTGCTAAAGTTTGAGATACAGGTAAACTGTTAATTCTGTCCGATAATGGATGTTTCATTGTACTGTTAGTTGTGTGTTGTTTTTATGCTATTTCAGGTTTTTGCCCTAAAACTCCTAAGTGTCTAAAGTGTTCTATAACTGCCTTACGCATGGTTTCGTACTCGTTATATGGCAAATTAAATTCATTTGCAGTTTCTTTTACAATTTTAGCCAATTTATCATAATGTACATGAGAAATATGTGGAAAAATATGATGTTCAACTTGATGATTTAAACCACCTGTATAGAAGTTTACCAACCAATTGCTAGGAGCAAAGTTAGAAGTTGTATATAATTGATGGACTGCCCAAGTGTGTTCTAAATTACCTTCTTTATCTGGTAAAGGCATTTCTGTATTAGGTACAATATGTGCTAGTTGAAAAACCAAACTTAAAATCATACCTGCTGTGTAATGCATTACAAAAAAACCAATAATAACTTTCCACCAGGCTACGTCTAAAACTAATAAAGGTAAAACTATCCAAAGGGCATAATATGCAATTTTAGAAATAACCAATTTAGTCCATTCTATTTTAGGATTAGGAAATTTACCATAAGATAATTTACGTTTTAAATAACGGTGCATTTGCTTTACATCTGTTGTAATTGCCCAATTAATTGTAAGTAAACCATATAAAAAGATAGAATAATATTTCTGAATTTTATGAACTGGTAACCATTTAGAATGTTCAGAAAAACGAATAATTCTTCCAGCATCTATATCTTCATCATGTCCTTCTACATTAGTAAAAGTATGGTGTAAAACATTGTGTTGTACTTTCCAGTTATAAACATTTCCGGCAAGAATATAAATACTGCTTCCCATTAATTTATTTACCCATTTTCTTTTAGAAAAAGATTCATGGTTGGCATCGTGCATAACATTCATACCAACACCAGCCATTCCTATTCCTGTAACAACCATTAACAATGCCATTGCCCATTGTGGCATAGAAACGGTTAAGATTAAAATAAAAGGAATTAGAAATAGAGAAAACATAATAATTGCTTTTGTATACAATTTCCAGTTTCCTGTTCTTTTAATGTCGTTTTCTTTAAAATATGTATTTACTCTTTTATTTAGAGTTCTAAAAAATTTAGCTTTATCTACTCTAGAGAAATTTATTGTTTTCATTCAGTATTTTAATATTGATTTGCAAAAATAATCTTTTTGAATTTGCTTTTTATGATAAACGTCAGGTTTTGTTGCTAATTGTTTGTTAAGTATAACTATTTTTGCACCTCAAACCTTTTTAGATGGAAATTATACACAAATATTTTAAAAATTTATCAGAAACACAAATCGAACAATTTAGTAAACTGCAAGAGTTGTACCAAGATTGGAATTTAAAAATAAACGTTGTTTCTAGAAAAGACATAGACGAATTATATTTACGCCATGTTTTGCATTCTTTAGGAATAGCAAAAGTAGCGCAGTTTAAACCAGGTTCTAAAGTTATGGATGTTGGAACAGGTGGAGGTTTTCCTGGAATACCGTTAGCAATTTTATTTCCAGAAACTCAGTTTCATTTAGTAGATTCTATTGGTAAAAAAATAAAAGTTGTAAATGAAGTAGTAGCTGGTTTAGGTTTAGAAAACGTAAAAACTACTAATGGTAGAGTAGAGGAGGTAAAAGATAATTACGATTTTATTGTTAGTAGAGCAGTAGCACAAATGGAAACTTTTGTTGGTTGGACAAAAGGAAAAATTGCCAAAAAGCAAAATCACGATTTAAAAAACGGAATTTTATACCTAAAAGGAGGCGATTTATCTGAAGAATTAAAATTATATACTTCTGCTACAATTTATGATTTACCAGATTATTTTGAGGAAGAATTTTTCGAAACTAAAAAAGTGGTTCATTTAGGAATGAAATTTAAAGGATAAAATCTTTTAAAAACTCACATAAAATTAAGCAATTTATAATATGTTAAAAACGACTAGATATTTAATATTTTGTAGTTTTTAACATATTATCATTAAGCGAGTTTCTCCATTTTTTTCTATTGGAGCTCTATGAATACAAGGAGCTACAAGGCTTTTAGGATTTTCGGTAGCTAGTTTCCAAAGGTTACCAATACCTAAGTTAATTGGTTTTGCATGTTGTTTTGGTTGATAATGTAAATCGAAAAAATATTCACTTAAAAAAGCTTCAAAACCAGCATCATGTCCATCATATAATTTTTTTAGTTCTTTACGTATTTCTGGAATAAGTGTTTTTTTCGTTGCTTGTTCATTGGGTAATATATCACTTGCTTCGCCACTATAAGTGCATAAATAAGTGTCTGTAGCTATTGGAGATTTATCTACATGATAAGAATACACATCTGTTGGTAAAAAAGGAAAAACATCATCTCTTTCATAGTTTTTAATTAGATTTAGTGTTGGAGATGCACCATGTTCTTTTAATACTTTTAAATCGTTTAAAAGAATTTTACGCGCAAGTTTACCTTGTTCACTTAATTGAAGTTCTCTAAGTTCTTCTATATTAAGTTCTGCTATATTTTTATTTAATTCTATCTTTTTAATAATTTCAGAAAAATTCCCAACTAATTCACGTTTCCAACAAATAGCATTAATTTCTCCTTTAAATTGTGTAGAAATTAAGTCTTTAAAATTAGTTACGCTTTGTATTTGACTTTTAAAAAGTGCTGTATTTTTCATGTTTATTATAGTCTAAAAAATAGAAGATGCTGTTTGTGTTGTAAATTCTTCTAAAAACAACATTCCTTTAAATGAATTACCATTTTCATTTAATTTAGGACTCCAAACAGTAATACAGTATTTATCTGGATGTATGGCAATAATACCACCTCCAACGCCACTTTTTCCTGGTAAACCAACTCTAAAAGCAAACTCTCCAGATTCGTCATAAAAACCACAAGTAAGCATAATGGCGTTTATTCTTTTTGCCTGACTCATAGAAACAATTCTTTCTCCTTTATGCGTTGTGAAGTTATCATCTGCAAGAAATAGAAAAATTTGTGTAAGTTCCTTACAACTCATTTCTAAAGAACAAATATGAAAATAGAAATCTAAAACCTGATCTACATTATTTTTTATGTTGCCAAAAGATTTTATGAAATTACAAAGAGCAACGTTTCTAAAACCAGTATCTTTTTCTGATTGTGCTACTTTTTCGTTAAAATTTAAAGAATTATTATTAGTTATTTCTCTACAAAAGTTTAAAAAATCTTCTTTAGGATTTTTAAAATGACTTAATAAAACATCGCAAACTACAATTGCGCCAGAGTTTATAAACGGATTTCTAGGCTTACCTAAATCTGCTTCTAATTGTAATAATGAGTTAAAAGGGTTTCCTGAAGGTTCTACATCTACACGTTCCCAAAGTTTTTCTCCTTCTAATTTATAAGCCAACGTTAAAGAAAGAATTTTAGAAATACTCTGTATAGAAAACTTCTTTTCAAAATCTCCAATACCGTAATTTTCTTTATCAATTGTAGAAATACTAATACCAAAATTTTCAGCAGAAATACAGCCTAATTCTGGTATGTAATTGGCAACCTTACCTTCGTCTTTAATGTTTTTTATTTTTGAATAAATATTCTTAATTATAGTTGGATATTTTTCCATTTATTTTATTACAGTTTTATGATACCAAACTTACTTAAAATGTAACTTACAAGACCAATTAATACCAATAATATAACTCCTAATATTAACAAGCCAATTATAAATCTAAAAAATTTTAAAGCAGTTTTACCTACAGAAAGGTTGTATAATTTTTTAAATGCATATAAATAATATAGTATGTATGCAATTGCACTGTAAAAGTAAATTGAAGGATGAATTAACATCGCAGCAATAAAAGCAATGATAGAAAAGTAAGTTGTTAAACCATATAAATAAGAATTCATTACAATATGCTCGCCAAAATTATGTGGTTTTCTATAGGTCCATTTACTTAACAATGCATAAAAAGGTAAGAACAAAAAAGTTAATAGATTGTAATAATGAAGCATAAACTGCATCATATTTTCTGAAACCTCTAATTGTTTCTGAGCTATTTTCTTATTTATCTCCATTTTTTGAAGTTCTTCTTTAGAGATATTTTTAATTGAAGATAAATCTAAATTTGCAGTTTTTCTAAGTTGAATAGCATCTTCTGAACGAAGGGTACTTTGCATGTTTATAAAGTCGTCTGCAAAATAATTAAATATTATTAGAGATAAACCAGCACCAATAGCTAAAAAAGCAAACGGATTAACGTATTTTTTTCGAACTCCAGTTAGGTATTCTCTTAGAACTTCATCTGGACTAGTTATCATTTTTTTTAACGTCAAGAAAAACTTACTGTCAATACCAAATACATTTATAACTAGTTCAGAAACAAGTTGTTTAAACGTAATTCTACTTACAATAACTTTTGCGCCACAATTGTCGCAAAACTGAGCATCATTTTCTAGTTTTTCTTTACAGTTTTTACATATCATAATTCAAATATAAATAAAAAAGGAACTACATTTCTGTAGTTCCTTTTTTTAATTTTTATATAAAATTAGAATTTTTATAAAGCTTCAACAAACAAACCATCGTCTGTTTTAGAAACTTTAGCAACATCTTTTTTAGTTAAACCTTTAATTGTTTTATCCCATTTCTTGTTAGATAAACCAGATTGATTTTTTAAATCGTTTAAATCTATTTTTTCAGCTTTTGTAATAATTGCTAAAACAGTTTTTTCTTCGTCGTTTAATTCTATAGAAGGTGCTTTCTTTTCTGGTCTCATTTGAGGGAAGAAAAGTACTTCTTGTATAGATTGGTTGTTTGTTAAGAACATAATTAATCTGTCCATTCCAATTCCCATACCAGAAGTAGGAGGCATACCATATTCTAAAGCACGTAAGAAATCTTCGTCTATAAACTCAGTAGCTTCATCATCTCCTTTTTGTGCCAGTTTTAATTGGTGTTCAAAACGTTCACGTTGGTCTATTGGGTCATTTAGCTCAGAATATGCATTTGCAATTTCTTTACCACAAACCATTAACTCAAAACGTTCTGTTAATTCTGGGTTGTCTCTATGTTCTTTACAAAGTGGAGACATTTCTTTA
>CAXBIR010000015.1:0-40979 GCA_963975825.1 uncultured Polaribacter sp. | reverse complement strand
TAACTTACTTGTTGTCCATTTTTTACGGCCTTTTCAGGTTCTACAAATGCTAACTTACCTTCTGGTGTGTCTGTCATTAAAATCATTCCTTGGCTCTCTACACCTCTAATTTTTCTAGGAGCTAAGTTTACCAAAACAGAAACTTGCTGACCAATAATATCTTCTGGTGAAAAACTTTCTGCAATACCAGAAACAATAGTTCTTGTATCTATACCAACATCAACCTTTAATTTTAGAAGCTTTTTAGTTTTAGCAACTTTTTCTGCTTCTAAAATAGTACCAATTCTAATATCTAGTTTTGTAAAATCCTCAAAATCAATTGTTTCTTTTTGAGGTTCTACAACTTTGTTTTCTTGCTCATTAGCAATTTTTGTAGCTTCTAGCTTTTCAACTTGTGCTTCAATTGTTTTGTCTTCAATTTTAGAAAACAATAATTCTGCTTTGTTTATTTGATGATTAGCATCTATTAAAACATTCTTTTCAGTTACATCTTCCCAAGATAAGTTTTCATCAATATTTAAAATGTTTTTTAACTTTGTTGATGTAAAAGGAATAAATGGTTCAGATAAAACTGCTAATGCAGTAGAAATTTGTAAAGCAACATACATAATTGTTTTTACGCGTTCTGCATCTACTTTTATTACTTTCCAAGGTTCTTCATCTGCTAAATACTTGTTACCAAGTCTTGCTAAATTCATTAATTCTTGGCTAGCTTCTCTAAATCTATATCTTTCAACAGATTTACCAATAGTATTAGGAAACTCTTTAACTGCAGCTAAAACGTCTTCATCAATTTCAGAAAAATCGTTTGGAGCAGGAATAATTCCTTGGTAATATTTATTGGTTAAAACAACCACTCTATTAATAAAATTACCAAAAATGGCAACCAATTCGTTGTTGTTTTTAGCCTGAAAATCTTTCCAAGTAAAATCGTTGTCTTTACTTTCTGGTGCATTTGCAGTTAATGTATAACGCAAAACATCTTGTTGGTCTGGAAACTCTTCTAAATATTCGTGCAACCAAACTGCCCAATTTTTAGATGTAGATAATTTATTTCCTTCTAAATTTAAGAATTCATTTGCTGGTACATTGTCTGGTAAAATATAATCTCCATGTGCTTTTAACATCGATGGAAAAATAATACAGTGAAAAACAATATTATCTTTTCCTATAAAATGAACCAACTTAGTATCGTCTTTTTTCCAATAATCTTCCCAATTTTTCCCTTCTCTTGCTGCCCATTCTTTGGTAGATGAAATGTAGCCAATAGGCGCATCAAACCAAACATATAAAACTTTTCCTTCTGCATCTTTTAATGGTACAGGAATTCCCCAATCTAAATCTCTAGTTACAGCTCTTGGTCTTAAACCATCTTCTACCCAACTTTTTACTTGTCCGTAAACATTTGGTTTCCAGTCTTTTTTATGTCCTTCTAAAATCCACTCACGTAAAAAAGTTTCATGTTTATCTAAAGGTAAAAACCAATGTTTTGTTTCTTTTACTGTTGGCACATTTCCTGTAATTGCAGATTTTGGGTTTATTAAATCTGTTGCATTATGAGAAGTTCCACAGTTTTCACATTGATCTCCGTAACTTTCTTCGAAACCACATTTTGGGCAAGTACCAACTACAAACCTATCTGCTAAAAACTGATTTGCTTCCTCGTCATATAATTGTGCAGAAACTTCTTCTATAAACTCACCATCATTATACATTTTTGTAAAAAACTCAGATGCAGTTTCATGATGAATTTTTGATGATGTTCTTGAGTAATTATCAAAAGAAATTCCAAAATCTTCAAAAGATTTTTTAATAATTGTATGATATTTATCGATAATAACTTGCGGAGAAACACCTTCTTTTTTAGCTCTCATTGGTATTGCAGCACCATGTTCATCAGAACCAGAAATATAGGCAACATCATTACCAGTTAAACGTAAATAACGCGCGTAAATATCTGCAGGAACGTAAACACCTGCTAAATGACCAATATGAATTGGACCATTTGTATAAGGTAAAGCGGCTGTAATTGTATATCTTTTTGGAGCACTCATGTGTTCTATGTATTAATTTTGGACTGATTTTTGAAGTGCAAAAGTACAAAAAACCGAGTTTTAAAAGTCATTGAAAATAGATACATTTACAAACCTTAGTTTTTTAAATTGTTAAGCACCATAAAATAGATTTATTTTGAAGAAAAATATAGTATTTATTACATTTTTATTGATGATTTTTTCATCTATAAATGCACAAGAAATTGCTAATAAATTAATTACACCTCCGTATTTACAAAAAGGAGATACTATTGCTATTCTTGCCCCTGCAGGAATCTTAAGAGGAAGAAAAGCAACTATAGATAAAGCCAAGAAATTAGCAGAAAGTTGGGGTTTAAAAGTTGTAATAGGTGAAAATGTATTTAAACAAAACAATCATTTTGCAGGTACTGATAGCCAACGTTGCGAAGATTTCCAAAAAGCTTTAGATAACCCAAATATTAAAGCTATTTGGTCTGCAAGAGGTGGTTATGGTTCTGTAAGACTTTTAGATAAATTAGATTTTTCAATATTTAAAAAACACCCAAAATGGGTAATTGGTTATTCAGATATTACAGCTTTTCACAATCATATTCATAATTTAGGTTTCGAAACTATTCATGCTATGATGGCAACAAGTTTAGAAGAAAAACCAGAAGAAATTATAAAAACAATTAAAAGTTTTAAGAAAGCAATTTTTGGAGAAACATTAACTTATAACGTTACATCTTCTAAAGATAATAGAGTAATATCATCAAAAATTATTGGAGAAGAAACATTTGAAGGAGAAATTATTGGAGGAAATTTAGCAATATTAACTTCTATGTTAGGTTCTAAAAGTCAGTTAAAAACAGAAAATAAAATTTTATTTATTGAAGAAATTGGCGAGTACAAATATTCTATAGATAGAATGTTACAAAGTTTAAAGAGAGCGGGTTATTTTACAAAAGTAAACGCTGTTATTGTAGGTAATATGAGTTCTGTAAAAAAGAATTCTACAAAATGGGGAAGTTCTATAGAGCAATTAATTTTAGATGTTGTGCCAGAAAATGTTTCTGTATTTTTTGATTTTCCTGCTGGTCATGAAGCAGACAATAGAGCTTTAATTTTTGGTAGAAATATTAAGTTAACTGTTAAAGAAGAAGAATATTTAGTAAATTTTATAGACTAAATAATGGCAGAACACAATGAACTTGGTAAAAAAGGAGAACAATTAGCAATCGATTTTTTAATTGAAAACGATTATAAAATCCTTGAAAAAAATTACCGTTATTTAAAAGCCGAAGTAGATATTATAGCTCAAAAAGAAAGTGTTTTGGCGGTTGTAGAAGTAAAAACACGTTCTACAGATTATTTTGGAAATCCGCAAGATTTTGTAAATCCGAAGAAAATAAAACTTTTACTTTCTGCAATAGACTATTATGTAACTGAAAAAGATTTAGATGTAGAGGTAAGGTTTGATATTATTGCTATTATTCATCAAAAAAAAGAAACAAAAATAGAGCATCTAAAAGATGCGTTTTTACATTTCTAGAGTCTTTACAATAGCCTCTCTTAAATTTTTAAATTCAGACTTTTTTGTGCCACTATCTATATAAGTAAAATGGCCTTTTTTATCTATTACAAAGTAAGATGGGTAAACCTGGGTTTTATTAAATTTTCTACTAACATCCATAGCAGAATAAGCTATTTTAAAATTAAAAGGATGTACTTCTAAAAGCTTTTCTATAATAGGTTTTCTATCTAAAGCAGGCGCAATAAATAAAATATCTTTATTGTTTTTAAATTCTTCTACAAGCTTATTAAGCTTGGGAATGTCTGTTAAACAAGGCATACAAGACGTAAACCAAAATTTAAAAACTACTACTTTACCCTGAATATCTTTATTAGTTAGTTTACTATCATCTATTAACCAAAATTTAAAATTAGGAACAGTTTTAGATAGTTCAATTTTTTCTTGGCTTGCTAACGATAAGGAAGTTAGAAGAATAAAAAAGAATAATATTTTATGCATTATAGCTTATTTATAAAAGATTTTAAAACTTCTATATTCTCTGGTTTTGCAATAATTTTTTTGTTTGAATCTAAAACAAAATAAGTTGGTGTAGAGTTAATATTATATATTCTTGCCGTTTTATTTTCCCATTTGTTTAAACCCAATACATGATGCCAATTTGGTAATGTAGTTTTCATGTGATTCCATTCAAAATCGCTTGTTTCTAAAGAAAATGCAACTGTTTTTATACCTGTTTTATCTTGTAAGAATTTGTGTAATTGTGGCACCTCTCTTAAACAATGAGAACAACTTGTACTCCAAAAGACTAAAACATAATTTTTAGCTTCGTTTAAAGTAGAAAGTTTTAGATTTTTACCATTTTCTTTCCAAGAAAAATCTGGAGCAATTCTACCAACTTCTGAAGCTAATAAAGATAACTTTTCACTTTTAAATTTTTCGTTTTGTAAAGATTTAGGAAGTTTGTCGTAATAGTTTTCGAAAAGAAAATCTATCATACCTAAATTTCTAGCACCTTCAAACTGACCAATTAAAAACTCTATTATGTTTTTTTTAAAAACAACATTTTCAATCTTAGTAAACACCTTTTCTATAGATTTTTTGTAAAGCTTTTGTTGTGTTTCTAAGTTGTCTGAATAATTTATATAAAATACATAGTCTGTTACTCTGTCTACTAAAAAAGAAGAGTTCATAAGGGTTTCGTTAGAAAAGTCCATGTTATCAAAAAAAGTACTTGTCATATTAGACATATATTCTTTTCCATTACTTTTAATTTCTAAAGGATTAGCTCTTAAGGTAGCTTTAATAAAAGGTTGCACATACATACCTTTTGTAAGATCTATATATTCTTTATGAATGCTGTTTATTTTAGCCAATGTAGTTTTATAGTTAGATTTTAAATCTAATTCGGGATTTCTAATAGTTGTAATTTGTAAAGAATCTAACTTTTGCTGTACTACAGATATTTCACTTAAATAATTCTTGTAAACAATATTTTCTTCAGATTCAGAAAATAACATAGTTTGTTCTGGGTAATCTGGGTGAAATGCAAAACTTACATTTTCTTTATTAAAAATAAAATCTACAAAACTAGCACCATTTGTTCTGTATGTAATTCTATAAGAACCAACTTTTGCATCTGCAGGTAATTCAAATTGAAAAGTACCAATTGCTTGTTTTTTATCATCTATTAAAACAGAATCTTTTTTAATAGTTGTGTTTTTTACAAACTTTTGTTTAGAAGCTTCTATTCTGTATAAAATAACCCAATCTGTATCTAAATTACTTGTTAAAGTACCATTTACTGTATATTGAGCTTGTGCGAAAGACGTTACTAAGAATATAAGAGCTACTATTTTTTTCATTTTGTTCTATTTATTTTTTGTTCTAGAAAAACTATTTTCAAGAAGTGTACCAAAAGTACTATTTCTGTATCAAATTAGGTATATTGTAACTCAAAAAAAGAACAATATGTATTTTTCTAACAAAGTAGTTTGGGTTACTGGTGCTTCTTCTGGTATTGGTAAAGCTTTAGTTTTAGAGCTTTCTAAGCAGAATGCTAACGTTATTTTGTCTTCTAGAAAAGTTGCTTCGCTAGAGTTAGTAAAAAGTGAATGTGAAAATTCAGAAAATGTAAAAATTATTCCTTTAGATTTAGAAGATTATACAAGTTTAGATACAAAGGCAATAGAAGCTATTGCTGCTTTTGGTAAAATAGATATTTTAATAAATAACGGTGGAATTAGCCAACGTTCTTTAGTAAAAGACACCCAAATAGATGTAGATAAACGTATTATGGATATTAATTATTTAGGAACTGTTGCTTTAACCAAAGCTCTTTTACCTCATTTTATCGCTAATAAAGTTGGACAAATAGCAGTAACTACCAGTATTGTTGGTAAAATAGGCACACCATTAAGATCTTCTTATGCCGCAAGTAAACATGCGCTACATGGTTTTTTTGATAGTTTAAGAGCAGAGAATTTTAAGAATAATATTGCTGTAACTTTAATTTGTCCTGGTTTTATAAATACTAATGTCTCTAAAAATGCATTAACAGGAAATGGTTCTCCACAAGGAAAAATGGATATAGCTACAGGAAATGGAATGTCTGCAGAAAAATGTGCAAAATTAATTTTAAAAGCAATTAAAACTAAAAAAGAAGAAGTTTACATTGCAGGAGCAAAGGAGAAATTAGGTGTTTATGTAAAACGTTTTTTTCCGAAGTTATTTTCTATTTTAGTGAGAAAAATGAGCGTTACTTAGTCTTCTAGGTAATTTAATGTTTCAAAATAATTAATAATTGCTTCTTTCATTAAAACAGTCTGTTCACCAGGTTTTAAATTTGGTAACTCTGTAATTACTTTATAATGTGGCCAACTATCATCATCAAAATAATCAAATTCATAATAGCCATAAGGTTCTAGTAATTTACAAATAGCAATGTGCATTAAGTTTACTTTTTCATCTTTCTTAAAAGAAATACTACCTTTTCCTAATTCTTGGACACCAATTAAATAGATAATTCCATCCATATTTAATTCATCTCCATCAGCAAATTGATCTGTTAGTTTGGTAACTAATAAATTCCATTTTTCTTTAAGGTTACTAACTTTTTGCATTACATTTTATTTAGAAGTACAAAGATACAATGCCCATTTTTAAAAAATTAAAAAAAAAGATGTAGGTTTGAAAAAATTATTTTTAATGAATATTTTTGATATAATAATAGCATCGCTCTTAATTTTTGGCTTTGTAAGAGGTGTTATGAAAGGGCTTTTTGTTGAGGTTGCATCTTTAGTTGCATTAGTTGCAGGAGTTTATGGTGCAATACATTTTTCTTATTTTATAGCAGATTTTCTAAAAGAATCCGTATCTTGGAAGGAAGAGTACATTTCTCTAGCTGCTTTTGCAGGAACTTTTATAGTAATAATAATTATTATTGCATTAGTTGGTAAAATGCTTACCAAGTTAGCCGATTTTGCTTCTTTAGGTATTATAAATAAGTTATTAGGTGGCGTTTTTGGAGCTTTAAAAATAGGATTAATTTTAAGTGTAGTTTTTATCTTTTTTAGTAGAATGAATGACACTATTCCTTTTATTGAAAAAGAAACTTTAGAAGAGTCTATTTTGTACGAACCTGTAAAGAAAATAGCACCTACTATTTTTCCTTCTATCATTAAAAGTGAAAAAGAGGAAAAATCCCCTATTATAAATATATAAATTTTAGTGATTTTTTTGTAAATTGCTTTTAAAAATTAGAAATGAAGAAATTATACTTTTTAGTAATTTTTCTTGCAACTAGTGTTTTATGTTCTTACACAGTTGCAGAATGCTCTGTTTTAATGAACAATTCTTTTGAATATAGGGTTGGAGATAAAGACGTCTTAGTGGTCTTTGGTGAAGAAGAATATATAGAATATCATGAGAATAAGAAGTATTATATAAAATCTGATATTGAATGGCTTACAGATTGTGAGTATAATTTAATAATACAAGAATCTACTTTGCCAAATTTTCCTTTTAAATCTGGTACAAAAATGAATATTAAGGTAGATAGAGTTAGAGGAAAAAGAATTTATTATACAGCTACCTTAGGAGGTAGGTCTTGGGAATGGAAAATGACTAAAATAAATAAAAAGTAAATAAAAAAACCGAGATGAAAATCTCGGTTTTTTTTATTTGAATAATTATAACATCATCACTTTACCTGTACTTATATGGTAAACTCCTCCAACAATTTTAATTTCTCCTTCTTTTTCCATCTCTTCTAAAATAGGACTTTTCTCTCTTATTCTTTTAATGGTTAGTTTTACGTTGTTTTCTATTGTTTGGTTAACAAATTCTTTGTTAGAAGAATTATATTCTCCAGTAATTTCTTCTTCAGATAACTTTACAGCAGGTTGTATATTACTTAACATAGAAGTAATATTTCCTAGTTCTACATGATCACAAGCAGCTTTAATTGCACCACAACTTTCATGACCAAGTATAAATATTAATTTACTACCTGCAACTTTACAAGAATATTCCATACTTCCTAAGATGTCTGTGTTTTCAAAATTACCTGCAACTCTAGCAACAAAAATGTCGCCAATAGTTTGATCGAAAATTAACTCTACAGGCACTCTAGAATCTATACAAGAAAGTACTATTGCTTTAGGGTGTTGCCCATCTGTAGTTTGTGTTATTAGTGCTTTATGATCTATAGTATGAACTTCATCTCTAATAAAACGAGAATTGCCTTCTATAAAATCTTGTAACACTGCCATTGGTGTTAGTTTATCTTGTACATCTTTGGTAATTGCTTTGTTTCTGTGTGGCATTTTTTATTTTTTAAATTCGTCTTTTACATTTTGTTTTATCCAATGTACACAAACTTCAAAGTTTTTAAAAATATGTTCTTTTGGTATGAAGTCAGGAATAATATCAATTCTCTCCATCATATATCTTGGTTGTTTTAATAAATTAACAAATAAGACTTCAATATTTTTCTTCTTTAAATCTTGCAACATATCTTCCATGGCATATAAACCAGATTGATCCATATATTGCATTCTACCTAAACGCATAATTACAGTTTTTGCGGTATCAGGAATTTGCTGAGAAAGTGCTTGAAATTCACTTGTTGAACCAAAAAATAACGGACCTTTAATATGTTTAATAAATACTTCTTCTTTTAAATTCTGTGGAAAATCAAATTCATCTGCCCAACTTTCTTCTTTTAGAGATTTTACATCAGATCTTTCTGCTGTTAAATCACCAATTTTTTTCATAAACATTAATGATGCAATAACTAAACCTATACCTACTGCATAAACTAAATTCCAGAATGTAGATAATAGTAAGACTACCATCATAATTAATACTTCAGAACTTAACTTTATGGGTCCTATTTTAATATCTTTCGGTAAGTGAGGTATAGCTTTTAAACCTTTATAATCCATAACACCAATACCAACCGTAATTAAAATACCAGCTAAAACACCTGCAGGAATTTTGGAAGCAATTGGCCCAAGACCTAACATAATAGCAAGTAACATAATACCAGCAATCATACCAGATATTTTTGTTTTACCACCAGCATTTATGTTTACTACTGTTCTAATAGTTGCTCCTGCTCCTGGTATACCACCAAATATTGCTGCAATACTATTACCTATACCTTGCCCAATTAATTCTTTGTTGGGTTTATGTTTGGTTTTTGTCATGTTATCTGCAACTACACTTGTTAATAGAGAATCTATTGCGCCTAAAAGAGATAGCGTTAATGCTGTAAAGATATATGGAGTAACACTAGATAAACTAAAGGTTGTAAAAATTTCCCATTTAGGTATTGGTATTCCTCCTGGAATTTCTTGAATAGTTCTATAATTTAGACTAAAACCAACGGCAATACTAGACATTACAATTAAAGCAACTAGTGTACTAGGTACTTTTGTAGTTATCCGTTTAAAACCATATATTATAATTATGGTACCTAAGGCTAACATTAGTTCTAGCCAATTTATGTTTTGCAGAGCTCTAGGAAATGCTTTTATAGCTCCTAATGCTCCAGAAGCCTCTTTTGCAGCCAATGTTTCAGCTTCTTTTTGAATATCTTCAGAAGTAATTAACTTACCTCTTCTATTTGTTTCTTCAAAATTTTCTAAAACTAATATACCTTCTCCAGCTTCTTCTTTTAAGATGTTTTCTAGAATAACTTCTTGTGCTTGTGGTTTAAACTGTTGCACAAAATCTACATCTTCTTTTGGGTAATATCCTAAAGACGGTAAAATCTGTGTTAATAAAATAATTACTCCAATTGCAGTCATAAAACCAGAAACTACAGGATATGGAATGTATCTTATATATTTACCTAAACCAATAACACCTAATATAACTTGAAATAAACCTGCTAAAAGAAAAACAGTTAAAATTGCAGGTAAAGCTTTTGTAACATCACCATCATTGGCAGCTACAATACCAGCAATTACAACCATGCTTACTGCAGTCATAGGAGCTGTTGGACCAGAAATTTGCGTATTTGTTCCTCCAAAAAGTGCCGCGAAAAAGCTAATAAAAATTGCACCGTATAAACCAGCACTTGGTCCAAGACCAGAAGACACTCCAAAAGCTAAAGCTAATGGTAAAGCTACAATACCAGCAGTTATTCCACCAAAAGCATCACCTTTTATATTAGAAAATAATTTTTTCATAAGTTTAAATATAGTGTTCCTATTAAGGTACAATTTACTGCTTATTATTTAAAAAAAGTCAACCCTAAGTAAGGATTGACTTTTTATTAACTGGTATTTATTTCTTTTAGTAAAAAGTAACAGCACCATTGCTAATATCATACATAGCACCAACTATTTTAATTTCATCGTTTGCTTCCATTTCTTTTAAAACTGGACTTTGTTCGCGAATCTTTTCAATAGTTAGATATACATTTTTTTCTGCAACAGAATTAACAAAGTCTATATTTCCAGAATTTCTAGAACCTTCATCTGTTGGTTCTTTAACTGCATTTACTGCGGGTTTTATTTTACTTATTAATGCTGTTAGGTTTCCTAATTTAGCATCATCACAAGCACCTTTTATTGCACCACATGCAGTATGACCAAGAACAACTATTACTTTTGTTCCTGCTAACTTACATGCAAACTCCATACTTCCTAAAATATCTTCATTTACAAAGTTTCCTGCTATTCTTACACTAAAAATATCTCCTAATCCTTGGTCGAATACTAATTCTGAAGAGACTCTTGAATCTATACAACTTAAAATTGTTGCAAAAGGAAATTGTCCTTCACTAGTATCGTTTACTTGCTCTAAAAGATTTCTATTCGCTTTTAAATTGTTTTGAAATCTTACATTTCCTTCCATTAAAAAGTCTAACGCTTTGTTAGGCGTCATGGTTGCTTGTGTTTCTTTTGTATGTGCTTTCATGTTTTTTTATGTTGTTAAAATTAAAGAACAATCAAGATTTTTGATTATGCTTTTAATATTTGGTTTTACAGAATTTAACTCTTGTTTTTCTCTATTAATAAATAGTACGTTTACTTTGCTTTTAGATAAATAATTAGAGATATTTTTTATTACGTTATCTCCTTTTTCAAAAACAAATTCTACAATTTTTTTTGAGGTATCGTTTATATTTTTAGATTCTAATTTATCATCATTAATACAAAAAGATGTTAGAGATTTATCTGAATACGAAACAATAGTTTCTGCATATTTATTGGAAAATGTATTTATATTGTCTAGTAAGCCTAAAGATATTTCTGAATTAGCTTCCAGTAAATTATTATCTGAAGTAACCATAACAGTACCAGAATATTCTTTTAGAACGTGGTCTATTATATTGTCTCCAATAAAAGATAAAACTTTAGATTTACTTTTTCCTAGAACAATAATATCTGGGTTGGTTACTTTAATTTGGTTGCTAATTTCATTTTTTAAATTTCCAAAAGATATTTTATAGTCAATTTTTATGTTTTCATTCTTAGATTGCTCTTTAATAATTTTTTTAATTTTATTATCTACCTCTAAAAATTTCTCATTTATTGTTCTCATAGCAGAAAGCTGGCTTTCTTTTTCTACTATATCTGTAGCCTTCTTAACACAGAAAAAGTTAATTTCTCCATCAACAATTTTTGCCAAGTTTATACCATTTTTTATAATTTTTTCTGTTGATGAATCTATATCAGAAAGCACCAATATTTTACATTTTTGCCCCATAATTTAAGCTGTTTTTTTCGGTCTTAAATTAAAAAACTCTATGTAACTCGATGGGTTTTCTACAATTCCTCTTTCTGATGTTAATTTAATATCGATATTTCTTTCTTTAGCCTTGTAAGCAAAATCTTCTAAAATTTCTATAATATCATTATCTAAATATCTAGTTTTTCTAACGTCTAATTCTAAATATGTATCTCTAGGTAAACTGTCTAATTCTTTTAAAATAGCACCTTTATTAAAGAAAGTTACTTCTTCTGCTAATGTCATTTTAATTCTATGTTTTCCATTACTTTTATCTTCAATATGAAGAAAGTGAGAGTTTTGAAAACTTTTTATTAGAATTACAACAATACCAACTGCCAAACCTAATGCAATACCAACTAATAAATCTGTAAAAACAATACCTACAACAGTTACTGTAAAAGGTATCCATTGTTTCCAACCTAATTGCACCATTTCTTTAAAAACAGAAGGTTTTGCTAATTTGTAACCAACAATTAATAAGATAGCAGCTAAAACAGATAATGGAATTTTATTTAATAAAGTAGGAATTAAAATTACAGAAATTAATAATAAAAAACCATGAATAATAGCAGACAACTTAGTTCTACCACCAGATTGTATGTTTGCAGAACTTCTTACAATTACTTGCGTTATTGGTAAACCTCCAATTAAACCAGAAACAATATTTCCAGTTCCTTGCGCCAACAACTCTCTATTTGTTGGTGTTACATTTTTATGTGGATCTAATTTATCTGTAGCTTCTACACATAACAAAGTTTCTAAACTTGCAACTAAGGCTATTGTAAAACCTGTTACCCAAACTTGTGGATTTGTAATTGCTCTAAAATTAGGAAAACTAAACTGTCCTAAAAAAGAATCTAAACTATCTGGAACAGGTACACTTACCAAGTGTTGTGCATTAATACCATATTTTGAGTTACCATTTGTTACAAAATAGTATACAATACCAACTACTACAGCAACTAAAGGACCTTGTATTATCTGAAAAAATTTACCTTTTTTAGACAAAACGCTGCTCCAAAGTATTAAAATAGCTAAACCTATAAAACCAACAATTGTAGCCCCTATACTTATATTATTAACAGTATTTAAAATTTCTGAAAATGTATTTTGTCCATCTACTTGAAAGAAAGCAAAATCTCCTTCTGGGTCAGCATCGTAACCAAAAAAGTGAGGTATTTGTTTTAAAATAATTATAATACCAATACCGGTTAACATTCCTTTAATTACAGATGAAGGAAAGTAATAACCAATAATTCCTGCCTTTAAAAAACCGAAAATTAATTGAATAACTCCACCTAAAACCACTGCAACTAAAAAGTTCTCATAACCACCCAATGTACCAATAGCGGTTAATACTATTGCAGCTAAACCTGCTGCAGGACCACTAACTCCTATTTTAGAGCCACTTAATCCTCCAACTAAAATTCCTCCAATAATACCAGCAATTAATCCAGAAAAAAGTGGTGCTCCACTTGCTAATGCAATACCTAAACATAATGGTAACGCTACGAAAAATACAACTACACTTGCAGGTATATCATTTTTAATGTGTTTAAACATAAGAATATATATTTTTGCCCTATTCTAAATTTAGAATAGAGTCATTTTTTATTTTTTAAAATTGATTTTTTGTTTGTACTAAATGATTTATAGTACAGATTCGGGAGGTGGTGTAAGAATTTTTGGATAAAGAGAAATGTAGTTTTTAGAAGTAAAACGTACGTTTTTCTTTTTTTGTATTTTTCTAAAAAATACAATTAAATCTGTTGTTGGGTAAACTTTAATTTCTTTAATAGCTTGTTTTCCGTGGCTTTCTTCTTCCTCTTCACTTAAGTTTAAAAAAATTGAAATATCTTGATTTTCATCTACTAAAGTTATAATTGTAGGTGCAGAAATAAGACCCACAAATAAAAAAGTAAAGAAAAGAGCAATTTTAATTTTCAAAAGATGTTTAATTTAAAGTATGGTTACTAATTGTTAGAGAAATTTAATAAGAATTTAATTCTTTTATTTCCTCGGCAATTATCCAACCTAATTTACCATCTGCTAATTTAATCTTTTTCCAATTATCTACCGCATCTAAAACAATTACTTTTGCACCTTCATGTAAAGTAAAAACTTCTTCAGAGTTTAAAGTAGGTGCATTTCTAACTTCAGTTTTTTCTGCAAAAACAACTGCTTCCCTATTGTTTATTGATAAGTTGTATTGATTGTAAGTTACAGAAAATGCAAAAATTAGCAGTATAAAACTAATAATACTAGTTGTAAAATAAACTCTTTTTATGGCTGGCGCAAAGGCAAAGTAAAAGAGTAAAAATAAAATAGCTGCTAAAAATGAAAAGATTACAGTAACTATTGCCCATTGATTATAGGATAGTTTTTGTAGGTAATTTCTATTAAACCTTTGTAAAAAAGTTTTAGGAACTTCTTCTATATTATCTAATGCTAAACGTTTTGCAAATACCAAATTATTTGCCACATCTTCATTTAAAGGATTTAAATTTAAAGCCTTTTCATAATAATAAATAGTTGGCCCAACTTTATTTAACTTGTAGTAGGCATTCCCTAAATTAAGGTATAATTCAGACGAAACAGCATCTTTAGATTCAATTTCTTTATACAATTCTATAGCTTCTTCAAACTTACCATTTTTGTATAGATTGTTAGCTGAGGTAAATAAATTATCTACATTTTGTGCAGTAATACTGTTTGCAATTATCAACAATAAAAATAAAATTTTCTTCATCTTATAACTGTTTATCTAATTGAACAATAACTTCTTTTGCACGCTCAAATTCTTCTTTCATTTGCGTTGCAGTAAAAGGTGTGTATCTAGCAAAATCAGAGCTTTTTAATACTTCAATAAATTGATGAATTGTAGCTTTTTCTACCTTTTTCCCTTCTAAAATTTCTGTAATTCTTTCTTTACTAATTTCTGATGTTTCTACACCTAATTTTGCCTTTAAATAATTATGCAATGCTTTTTCTAAGGCTTCGTAGAAAGCTTCTTTTTTACCCAATTGTTTTTCTGCAGTAGATAAATATTTTTTAACTAATCTGTTTGCTTTTCTAGTTTTGTTACCAACAACATCATTATTTCTTTCTTCGTTCTTTTTAGCGATAAAAATACCAATTGGTATTGCAATTAATGGTAATAAAAGCAAAATGTAAAATAGATTTGATTTAAAGAAATCTGATTTTTCTGTTGATGCAAAATTGGTTTTTGTAGCAATATATCTAAAGTTTTTACCAGTTTGTACAACCTCTTGTTTTTTAACAACAGTAGAATCTACAACAACTAACTCTTTACCTTCTTGTACATCTACAAATAAATCTTCTGTAGCAATAGTTCTATATTTCTTTTCCTTTGGGTTAAAATAAGAAAAAGAAACACTTGGTATTTTGTATTTTCCTTTATATTGAGGAACAACTGTGTAAGTATCTGTTACAGACCCAGAAATTCCACCTGCACCAACACGCACATTTTCTTTTCTTTCTGGTTGATACATTTCTAATTCTGTAGGAGTTTCTACAGTAGGTAATTCAAATAAGTTTAAATTTCCTTTACCAGAAACAGCAACTTTAACTTGGCTGGTTTCATTTGCTTTTAAAATGTCTTTATTTAAAGAAACATCAAAATTAAATTCTCCAACTGCACCCGTAAAGTTTTCTGGTTTACCTTCTAAAGGCAAACTTCTTGGGTTTATTATTTTCTTAGCAGAAGAAAATTCTCTTCTAACATTTCTTGTAATTGCATTTCCAAAAAAATCTGCTCTTCCAGAAGGAACACCAATTACAATATCCATTTTCATTGGTTCTATAGAAAGTTTACCTGTTTTTGTAGGAACTAAAAATGCTTTTTGAAGTACAATATATCTATAGTTTTCACCATTATATTTCCCCATTTTTACAGGAAAACCATTTATTTTAATATCCTGATTCCAGAAACCATTATATTTTGGAGCTTCTGTTACACTAGTATCGTAAACACTTACGTTTTCGCTAACATACAATCTATATTCTACATAAATACCTTCTCCCACATAAGGTCTAGATTTAGATATTTCTGCAACTAAATGTATGTTTTGTTGTGCAATATAATTTGGGTCGTTTGGGTTTTTCGGAATTTCTACTGCGTCTAAAACAATAATTTTAACGGGTTCAGATTTTATTACTTTTCCACCAATTTTTATAGATGCAGTTCCAATAGAAAGCTCTCCTTTTCTTGTTGGTTGAATAATGTATGAGTAAGATTGTGCAAAACTAGTTTTTCCATTAATAAAAGATTGGCTAACAGATTGACTAGGGCCACCAACTATTTTAAAATTATTAAAATTTGGCGGCGTAAAATTATCTCCACCTTGTTTATCAATAGAAAACTCTACTCTTAAACGTTGGTTTACCCCCAATTTGTTTTTGCTAACCTTTGTTTTTAAAGTTGCTTCTTGTGCAACTAAAGAAAAACTTAACAAACAAATAAATATAGATATGTAAAATTTCAACTTCATCAACTTTTTCTAAAACGGTAAATTTACCAATCTTTTTCTTGTTTTATTTTTTTTCCTTTTGCCTTTTTAGCATTCATTTTCTTTTGGGTTTTTTTCTCCTCATTATTTAAGTTTTCTAATAATTGCTTAACTTGTTGAGGTGTCATTTTACCCTGTTGTGGTTTAGGCTTTTGTTGTTCTTTCTTGTCGTTTTTCTTTGGATCTTGGTTTTTATCTTTATCCTTGTCCTTATCGCCTTTACCGTCTTTATCTTCGTCTTTTTTATCCTTATCTTTTTGGTCTTTATTGTCCTTATCTTTATTCTTGTCGTCTTTATCTTTCTTGTCCTGGTCTTTTTTGTCTTTATTTTTATCCTTGTTCTTATCGTCTTTATTGTCTTGTTTCTCTTTGTCTAATAATTTTTGAGCAACAGCTAAATTATAACGAGTTTCATCATCATTAGGATTGTTTCTTAAGGCATTTTTAAAAGCATCTACAGCACCTTGGTAATTTTTAGATTCCATCATAGCATTACCAATATTATGGTAAGCTTCTGCTTTGGTAAGTTTATCTGTAGCAGTTTTTGCTGTTAATTCATATTGCGGAATTGCTTCTTTAAAGTTTTTATTTTGATAAAAAGCATTTCCTAAATTATATGTTGCTTTATCATAATTAGAATTATTACCTAAAGCTTTTTGATATGCAACAGAAGCGTCTGTAAATTGTTGTTTTTTATACAAATCATTACCCTGACGCAACATTTTTCTTGCAGATCTTTGTTGTGCAATTGTATCTTTTTGTGCTGCTATTTCTTTTGTTGAAAACAGCATTAAAAAAATGATAATTATAAATTTTAAATTTTTCATTTTATTTCTTTGTTTTCTCTTCGTTAAATAAATCTACTTTTCTTAACCATTTTGTTTTCTTTTCAAACAAGAAAATATCTACAACTAAGAATAACAAACCTAATGCCAAAAACCATTGAAATTGATCTTTATAATCTGAAAACTGTTTTGTTTCAAACTCGTTTTTTTCTGCATTGGCAATAATTTCTGCCATTACTTTTACAGGATTGTCTGTAACATTACCATCAATATATTTACCATCTGCAGCATCTGCAATTCCTTGCAAAACTTCTGGTTTACGTTTTGTAATTACAGTTTCGCCTTTATTATCTTTTTTGTAGCCAACCATAGATCCATTTAAACGCATAGGAATTGGACCACCTTTTTCTGTACCAACACCAACTGTGTAAATTTTTACACCTTCGTTTGCAAGATTCTGTGCAACTTGTTTTGTTTCTTCTTGATGATCTTCACCATCTGAAATAATAATTAAAAAACGATTTGTTTGTTCATCATTATTATAATATGTTTTTGCTAATTCTAATGCACCGTTTATGTCTGTTCCTTGGCTAGAAACCATATCTGGATTTGCATTTTGTAAAAACATATTTGCGGCACCATGATCTGTAGTTATGGGTAATAACGGATAAGAATTACCTGCATAAACAATAATACCAACTCTATCTGAACCTAGTTTATCTATAATTTTAGAGATAATTTGTTTTGCTTTCTCTAACCTGTTTGGGGCAATATCTTCTGCCAACATACTTTTAGAAACGTCTAACGCAAAGACAACATCTACACCTTCTCTTTTTACTGTTTTTAATTTGGTACCCATTTTAGGGTTTGTTAAAGAAATTACTAAAAAGGCAACACCTAAAAGTAAAAATATCAACTTTAAGGTAGCTTTAAAAGTAGAAGAATTTGGCGCTAATTTCTTTAGTAATAAAACATCAGAAAATTTACGTTGTGTTCTTTTTTTCCACCATAAAACCAACAAGAAAACAACAATCATTGCTGGAATGATTATTAGTAAGTAAAAATAAATTGGTTCTTCTATTCTGTACATTTATATAAAACTCTTAAATAATGTGTTTCTTAAAATAAATTCTAATATTAATAACCCTAAACCTAAGAAAACAAAAACTCTAAATTTTTCTTGATAATTATAATATTTAAACTCTTCTATTTTTGTTTTTTCTAATTTGTCTATTTCATCATAAATCTCTTGTAGAGACTCATTATCGGTAGCTCTAAAGTATTTTCCATCTGTTTCTGTAGCAATTTCTTCAAGTAGTTTTTCATCTATTTCTACTTGTTGTTTTCTAAAGTTTAATTTACCAGTTCTAGGATCTCTACTCCAAGGAAAATCTGCCATTCCATTGGTACCAATACCAATAGTATACACTTTTATATTTAGCTCTTTTGCCAATTCTGTTGCTGTTCTTGGGTCTATATTACCAGAGTTGTTTACACCATCTGTTAGTAAAATAATAACTTTACTTTTTGCTTTACTTTCTTTTAGTCTGTTTACACCAGAACCTAAACCCATTCCTATTGCAGTTCCACCTTCTAATTGCCCCCATTTCAATTCAGAAATAGTTCTTTTTACAATTCCTTTATCGCTAGTAATTGGTGTTTGTGTAAAACTTTCTCCAGCATAAACTACAATACCAATTCTATCGTTTGGTCTTCTGTCTATAAAATTTACTGCAACTTTTTTAAGCGCTTCTAATCTGTTTGGTTTTAAATCTCTGGCTAACATACTTGCAGAAACATCTATTGCCATTACAATATCTATACCTTTATTTGTTTTTGTTTTTTTACTAACAGAAACATTTCTTGGTCTTGCTAAAGCAACAATTATTGCTGCTAATGCTAACAGTCTTAAAATATATAAAGCAGGCTTTAGTTTAGACAAAACCGAAGCTTCAGCCTTAAAACCTTTAATACTTGGCATTGTTAATACAGCAGCATCTTTTTTGCACATAAAGAAATGCCAGATTGCTAATAACGGAATTAAAATTAGCAGCCAGAGAAACTCAATGTTTAAAAATTCGAAATTACTCCAGTTCATCATCTTCTTTTTCTATTATTGGTTTAGGTTTTAAATTTCCTATAATAAATTCTGCATCTTTTCTATCGTCTTCAATTTCTATGGCCAAAGGTTTAGACTTTGCAAATTTTACTAAATCTGCTTCACGTAATAAATCTTTAAGTTTATCTATTGTTTCTTTAGAAGTATCTATAGTTTCTGTTTTTTTGAAATCTTTAATCATTTCTAAAACTTCATCTGTAGTGTTTTCTAAGGCAGGTACTTTTAGTTCTCTTTCTATGTAACCACGTACAATTTCTGTTAATTCAGAATAATATTCTTTTACCTTATTGTTTTGCCACAATAATTTTTCATCTAACTCACTTAATCTTAAAATTGCTTCTTCATAAGGAGGTAAAGTTCTGTAAGTTGGCGCTTCTTCTTCCTCTTTTCTTTTTCTAATTACAAACCAATAAATCCAGAAAGCAATAATTGCTAAAACGGCTAAAGCTATATAAATGTAAATTTTAAAATCATCAAAAGTAAAAGGTTCATCTTTAATAGATTTTATAGGAAACTTCTTAACCTTAGTAGTGTCTATAGCAACTGTAGCTACATTTACTAATAGTGAATCTGTTAAAAATGCTTGATTTTTTACAAATATTTGTTGTTGCGGAATGTAAAAAGCACCACTATCAAAACCAGTTAAAATATACCTTCTAATTAAACTATTTTTAATAGTATCTATTTTTGTAGAATCTACAACTTCTAGTCCTTTTAGTTTTATTTTAGGAATAATTACGTTTTGGGTTTCATCTACAGAAATTTTTAATTGAAACTGTTCTCCAATTCTAATATTGGTAGTATCAATTTCTGCTTTTACAATTGGTTTTTGTGCAAAACTAACGGTAGAAATAAATAATAATATGTAAAGTATTTGTTTTTTCATCTTTAAAAGTAACTGCGTTACTATCTTCCTTTGTGTTTAAAATAGCCTAATAATTTCTTTACGTAATTTTCGTCTACTCTTGTATTTACTGCTCCTGCGCCACTTCTCTTAAACATGTTTGTATAATAATCTGTAAGTCTTAAAGCATTTGCTTTGTAACTTGTTCTTACAGATTTAGATGCTGTGTTTATTAATTGAACATTACCAGTTTCTGAGTCTAACATTGGTACCATTCCTAAATTAGGAATTTCTTCATCATGTTTATCAAAAACTCTAATTCCTGTTAAATCGTGTTTTTTTGAAGCAATCTTTAATGTTTTTTCATAATCATCATCCATAAAATCAGATAACATAAAAACAATTGCTCTTTTTTTCATTACACTAGATAAAAACTTTAAAGCTGCAGCAATATTGGTCTTTTTGCTTTTTGGTTTAAATTCTATTAATTCTCTAATAATTCTTAAAACATGACTTTTTCCTTTTTTAGGAGGAATGAAAAGTTCAATATCATCAGAAAATAGAATTAAACCTACTTTATCGTTGTTTTGAGTTGCAGAAAAAGCTAATGTAGCTGCAATTTCTGTAACAGTATCTTTTTTAAATTGTGTTGAAGTTCCAAATAATTCTGAACCAGAAACATCAACCAAAAGCATCATTGTTAGTTCTCGTTCTTCTTCAAAAACTTTAATATAAGGTTCGTTATAACGCGCAGTAACATTCCAATCTATGGCTCTAACATCATCTCCAAATTGATATTGTCTAACTTCAGAAAAAGTCATACCACGTCCTTTGAAAGATGAATGATATTCACCGCCAAAAATATCATTAGACAAACGCTTTGTCTTAATTTCTATTTTACGAACCTTTTTAAGTATCTCTTTAGTATCCAATGTTTAATTGTTTATTAGTGAATTTGTTTTTAAGTTGCTTTTTTTACCAACTGAAAACTGATTTACTACCAACTATCTATGGTACTTCAACTTCATTAATAATAGAGTTTATAATGTCTACCGAAGTTACATTTTCTGCTTCTGCTTCATAAGTAATACCAATTCTGTGACGTAAAACATCTGTAACTACCGCTCTAACATCTTCTGGTATTACATAACCTCTTCTTTTTATAAAAGCATAACATTTAGCAGCTTTTGCAAGGTTAATACTTCCACGAGGAGATGCACCAAAACTTATTAAATCTTTTAATTGTGGTAAGTTGTATTTTTCTGGATAACGAGTTGCAAAAATAATATCTAAAATATATTTTTCAATTTTCTCATCCATATAAACTTCATTAGCAACTTCTCTTGCTTTTAAAATTTGTTCTACAGAAACCACAGGATTTACTTTTGCAAATCCGCCAGATAAATTCTGACGCATAATTATTTGTTCATCTTGTAGCTTAGGATAATCTATAACCACTTTTAGCATAAATCTATCTACTTGTGCTTCTGGCAATGGGTAAGTTCCTTCTTGTTCTACTGGGTTTTGAGTTGCCATTACTAAGAAAGGTTCATCTAGTTTAAAAGTAGTGTCTCCAATAGTAATTTGGCGTTCTTGCATTGCTTCTAATAAAGCAGATTGTACTTTTGCAGGTGCTCTGTTAATCTCATCTGCTAATACAAAGTTTGCGAAAATAGGTCCTTTTTTAATTTCGAAATTATTTTCTTTCATGTTATAGATCATGGTACCAACAACATCTGCAGGTAATAAATCTGGCGTAAACTGTACTCTACTAAAACTTGCTTGTACAGCTTTAGATAACGTATTAATTGCTAATGTTTTTGCCAAACCAGGTACTCCTTCTAATAAAATATGTCCATTACCAAGAAGTCCTATCAACAAACTTTCTATCATTTGCTTCTGACCAACAATTACTTTATTCATTTCTAAAGTAAGAATATCGATAAAAGCACTTTCTCTTTCGATCTTCTCATTAATAGCTCTTACATCTACATCCATTATATATTGTATTTGGTGTTATATTTTTTATTGAAACAAAACTACAATTTTAACATATTTATTTTTGTTAAAAGTTGGTTAAAGATAGTTTGTTATTTTTTGTTACTTTTATAAAAATTAAATACCTCTAAAAATACAAGTGGATAAACTGACAGACAAGTTTTTATGGAAATCTTTAAAAGAAGGAGACTTAAAAGCATTTTCTGTGCTTTTTGAAACCTATTACCCAGATTTACATAGTTACGGTTTAAAAATTTGTAAAGATGTTGCCCTTACAGAAGATACATTGCAAGATTTCTTTATGTACGTTTACGAGCACAGAGAAAATTTAAGCGATTTAGAAACCATAGCACCTTACCTTTTTACTTCTTACAAACGCTTTTTATTAAAAGTGATGAAAAAGAATGAAAAATTTAAACACACAGATTTTTCTACAGAAACTTTTGTAGACTTTCAGTTTACTGCAGAAGAATTAATGACAAACCAAGAAACAGAAAGTTTTAAAAATAAAAATCTTTCTAGTTTGTTAAATAAGTTACCAAGTAGGCAAAAAGAAGCTGTTTATTTAAAATATTACAGTGGCTTAAAAGCCAAAGAAATATCAGAAATAATGGGTATCAATTACCAAAGTGTAGTTAATACACTTCATAAGGCAATAAAGAGTTTAAAAGAAGAAATATCTATCTTAAAATTATTTAATTAGCTTTTAACACAAAATTAAGAGTATAGAAAAAGGAAAAACGTCTTATATATTTACAGTAGACATATTTATTTAAATGATTAAAAAACAATATAATACCATTAACGATTTTTTAGAAGATGCTTCTTTTAAGAATTGGGCTTTGCAGAACAATGGTACTGACATAAATTTTTGGGAGTTTTGGATAGAAAACAATCCTGATAAGGAAGATCTTGTTTATAAAGCAAAAGATCTTGTTTTGGGCGTTTCTTTTAATAAAAACCTTGTTAATAAACAAAAAGTAGCTTTTGAGTGGAAAAAATTAGAAGCTAAAATTAAAGATAAGCAAGAACAACCCAAAAAGAAAGTAAAATTTTTAAAGCAATTTAGCGCTGCTGCAACTATACTTTTATTAATATCTGTAGGATTTTATTTTATAAGTAGTAATTCTAGAATAACTCATAAAACAGGTTATGGAGAAATTTTAAACATAAAATTATTAGACGGTAGTAATGTAACATTAAACTCTAACTCTAGTTTATCTTATTACGAAAACAAGTCTAGAAAAGTGTGGTTGTCTGGTGAAGCTTTTTTTCAGGTTGATAAAAAAGTAGCAACAAAAGCAAAATTTTGGGTATTAACAGATGATTTATCTGTAGAAGTTTTTGGTACTTCTTTTAATGTAAATACCAAAAAGAAAAAAACAGATGTTTTTTTAGAAGAAGGAAACATTTGGTTAAAACTTAAAAACGGTACAGATAAAAAGATGATTCCTGGAAATTATATTTCTTATTCTGCACAAAAAAATAAAATTTTAGAAGACAAAAGCATTTTAGATGCTACCGTTAAAACTTCTTGGAAAAACGGTTCTTTGGTGTTTGAAAGCTTATCTTTAGAAAAAGCAATGGAAAAAATAGAAGAGTCTTATGGTTTTTCTATAATTTTTGAAGACAAAGAAAGCAAGCAAACACTTATAACAGGGGCTGTACCTCTTACAAACATAGATATTTGTATAAAAGCTATTGAGAAATCTGCAGATGTAATTATTGTTAAAAAAGGCACTAATTTAATTGTAAGTAAGAAGTAAGTATAACTTTTAAATCAGTAAATGATTCAGAAATTAGTATTCATAAAATTTATTTTACTTGTTTTTGTAACCTTCACTTTTCAAAAAACAGTTGCTCAAGAGCATAAAAAAGAAACAATACCTTTAGCTGTTTTACTAGACAAAATTAGCGGTAAGCACAAAATATTTTTTACTTATAATGCTAATTTAATATCAGATAAATATATACAAGAAGAAGGTTTTGTAAACTTATCTTTAGAGGAATCTATTTCTTTATTAGAAAAAATTACACCATTTTTATTTGACGATTTAGGTAACAGTTACTATGTTATTTATGCTAAAAAACAATATTCTAAAAGAAGAATTCACTCTAAAGGAAACACAATATATAATGAGCCTAGTGCTTCTGTAGATAGTGTTTTAAATAATAGTAAAATAACTGTTAGAGGTATTGTTTTAAGTTCCGATAATACAATTTTAAGTGGTGCAACTTTACAAGAAGTAGGTTCACTAGTTGGTACAACTACTAATAAAGATGGTCTTTTCGATTTTGAAATTATGCCTCAAAGTAGTGTAACTATTAGTTTCTTAGGACACAATTCTAAAACTCTTAAGTTATCGCCAAATTTGTTTCATACTATTGTACTGTTATCTGGTCAAGAATTAGATGAGGTACAAGTTGTTGGTTCTAGAAATAAAAATAGAGTTGCCAATGACACGCCTGTTGCAATAGATTTTATAGATATTGAGAAAACAGCAACAAAAAGTAGTCAGGTAGAAATAAACCAATTTTTACAGTATGCAATACCTTCTTTTAATGCTACAAAACAATCGGGAGCAGATGGAGCAGATCATATAGATCCTGCAACTATTAGAGGTTTAGGGCCAGATCAAACACTGGTTTTAATTAACGGAAAAAGAAGACACCAAGCATCTTTAATTAATTTATATGGTACTAGAGGAAGAGGTAATTCTGGTACAGATTTAAATGCAATTCCTATTTCTGCAATAAAAAGAATCGAATTATTAAGAGATGGTGCTTCTGCGCAATATGGTTCAGATGCAATTGCTGGGGTTTTAAATATTGTATTAAAAGACTCAGATAATGAGTTAAATGTAAGTTCTACAGTAGGTTTTCATAATGCAAATAGTACTGGTATTTTTCCAAATAAAGTAGATGGTTTTACATACAAATTGGGTTTAAATTATGGTGCTAAAATTAGTAAAGAAGGTTTCATCAATTTTTCTGCAGAAGCTTTATCAACAGACAATACAATTAGGCCTGCTACCCAGGCAAGAGAAAAATTTGGACAAGCAGCAGTAAAAAATGTAAGTATTTTTTTAAATTCTGAAATACCACTTTATAGAAATACAAAACTATATTTAAACGGAGGTTTCAATTTTAAAAATACTGAAGCTTATGCTTTTACAAGAAGAGCAAATAGTGAAAGAAATGTACGAGATATTTATCCTAACGGATTTAATCCTTTAATAACTTCTAATATTTTAGATAATTCGTTGTCTTTTGGTATGATAACCAATTATAAAGATTGGAATATTGATGTTAATAATACTTTAGGCAGAAATAATTTTCAATATTTTATAAAAAACACAGTAAATGCAACTTTAGAAGAAAACTCTCCAATAGAGTTTGATGCAGGAGGTCATCAATTAATTCAAAATACAACAAGTATAGATTTTTCTAAATACTTTTTGGCAAAAACGTATGGTTTTAATATTGCTTTAGGTTTAGAATATAGGTTAGATAAATATAAAATTTTTGCAGGAGAGGAGGCTTCTTATGCTTCTTATGATATTAACAATAACGTTGTAAATTCAGATACGCCAGCGTCTGATTATAAAAGATATAATGGTGAAATAAGACCTGGAGGTTCTCAAGGTTTTCCTGGGTATTCTCCAGAAAATGAAGTAGATAAAAATAGATCTAATTTTAGTCTTTATTTAGACACAGAAGTAGATTTTTCAAAGAAATTTATGATTGGTTCTGCTTTACGTTTCGAATATTTTAGTGATTTTGGAAGCACCTTAAATTACAAACTTGCAACAAGATATAAAATTACTAATAAATTTAATTTAAGAAGTTCTTTTAGTACAGGTTTTAGAGCACCATCTTTGGCTCAAATTTATTACAATCTAACGTTTACTAATTTTATAGGAAGTGCGCCAACAGAATCTCTTTTAGTTGCAAATAATAGCCCCATTGCTAGAAGATTTAATATTGATAAATTAAAAGAAGAAAAAGCTAAGAACTTTAGTTTAGGCTTTACAGCAAAATTAAGTAAAAACTTTAATGCAACAGTAGATGCATATTATGTTTCTATAAAAGACAGAATTATTTTAAGTGGTAATTTTGATGCTTCTAATTTAGGTATAGGTATAGATAATGTTCAGTTTTTTGCAAATGGTGTAGATACTGAAACTACAGGTGTAGATTTGGTTTTAAATTGGCAAAAGAAAATGAAAAATAGCGAGTTTTCTATTGATTTTTCTGGAAATATAAATCATATGAAAATCCTAGAAATTAGTAATAAAGAATTAGATAAAGAAACCTTTTTTGGAAAAAGAGAACAGCAATTTTTATTAGCATCTGCTCCAAAAAGTAAATTTAATTTAGGCTTCGATTATCAGTATAAAAAATTAAAGACATCTTTAAATTTCACAAGATTTAGTCAAATTAAATTAATTGATTGGCAAATTGTACAAGAGCTGTCTAATTTTAATAATTCTGAAGCAGAAAGGCTAAAAGCTGCAACAGATACATATGAGCCAAAAATTACTACAGATTTACATTTTAGTTACCAAATAAATACTATAATCAACTTACAATTGGGCGCCAGTAATTTATTTAATGTCTACCCAACAAAGCAAAATAGTTTTACAGATAGTGGTGGTTTATGGGACGCTACACAAATGGGAACAAATGGTTCTTTCTACTATACAAAATTGAATATAAAGTTATAAATACTGAGTATTTAATTGTCTTTTATTCTTTTTATTGAAAATAATTAATTTTTTTAGAGTATACTTTTTCTTTTTCTGTCTTATATAATAAATAAGCTACTGCATCTTTTATGATAACAGTGCTAATTAAACACATTTATTAACTAATAATTTATTTATGAAACAAAAGTATTTATCAAAATTATTTACAATTGCTTTTATGTTTATGCTACCTCTAGGATTAATGGCGCAAACAATAAAAGGAAAAGTAACAGACAAATCTGGTAGTGTATTACCTTATATGAATGTTATAGTGAAAGGAACTTCTAATGGAACTACCACTAACGATTCTGGTGAGTTTAGCATAGATGTTAAAAGTTTACCAGTAACTATAGTTGTATCTTCTATAGGTTACAAGGCAAAACAAGTAGAGGTAACTAGTAATTCTTTCTTAAATATTACAATAGAAGAAGGAGATGAATCTTTAAATGAAATAGTAATTACAGGTTCTAGAACACCTGCAAGAAGTAATACTAAAAGTCCTTTACCAATAGATATTGTATCTGCAAAAGATTTAGTTTCTACAGGTCAAACTACTTTTGATAAAGCTTTACAGTACAAAATACCTTCATTTAGTACAGTTCAAACTCCAGTAAACGATGCAACTTCTTTATTAGATCCGTATGAAATTAGAAATATGGGGCCAAGTAGAACATTAATTCTTATTAATGGAAAGCGTAAAAATTTAAGTGCATTATTATATACTCAAACATCTCCAGGTAGAGGTGAAACAGGTTCAGATATTTCTGGAATTCCAATTGATGCAATTAAAGATATACAAGTATTAAGAGACGGTGCTTCTGCACAATATGGTTCAGATGCAATTGCAGGTGTAATTAATATTATATTAAAAGATAGCCCAAAAGCAGGTTCTGCAACATTAAGAACCGGTATTACATCTGAAGGAGATGGAGAAATGTTTGGTGTTTCTGTAAACAACGGTTCTTCTATTGGAGACGATAGAGGTTTTATTAATTATACAGTAGATTTTTCTAAGACTAGTGTATCTAATAGACCAGGAACAGTAGATGCTGCAGGTGAAGCTGCAGATTTTGGAGCTAATATAACAGATGTACAAGAGTTTTTAAGTAGAAACCCAGATGCTAATAACATAAACGGTTCTCCTGAAACTGCTGCTGCAAAGTTCTTAATTAATGGTTCTTATAAATTAAGTGAGCAATCTAACTTATATTTTAATGGAGCTTTTATTAATAAAAAAGTAAACTCGTTTGCAAATTATAGAACTCCTTACTGGAGAACAATTGGAGATAATCCTTATTTAGCAGACTTTTTCCCTGGAGATCACCCAACTAATGCTGGTGGTTATGATGGTTATGTACCAACTTTTGAAGGAGATTTAAATGATTACAACGCAACTGTTGGTTTTAAATCTGTAATTAACGATTGGAATGTAGATGCTAGTTTTACAACTGGTGGAAATTCTCAAACTTATAAAGTAAGTGATTCACATAATAGAAACGTGGTTTATTCTCCATCTACTTGGGTAGATGCAAATAACAATGGTACTATAGATGCTGGTGAGGTTTCTGAAGGTTCTCAGTTATATAGAGAAAACAGTAAGAAATCATTTGATCCAGGAGGAACAGGCTTTTATCATAATGTAGGTAACTTAGATATTTCTAAAATTTTAACAGACAACTTAAGTATTGCTTTTGGTACAGAGTTTAGATATGAAACTTTTGAAATTATAGAAGGAGAATTAGCTTCTTATGATGGTGGTGGTGCAGATTCATTTGCAGGAAATAGCCCAGAAAACTCAGGTAAATTTACACGTTACAATTTTGGTGGTTATGCATCTTTAAATTGGAATCCAACTGAGAATTTAACTTTAGACGGAACAATTAGAAGTGAAAATTATTCAGATTTTGGAAATGCTTTTGTTTGGAAAGCAAGTGGTGCTTATACATTTAATGACAAGTATACATTAAGAAGTTCTATTTCTACAGGATTTAGAGCACCTACATTACACCAAATTTATACACAAAAAGCTCAATATAGCTTTGTTCCAGGACAAGGTATACAAGTAGGTGGTTTGGTAAACAATGTGTCTTCTCAAGCAGGTTTATTAGGTATTGATAAATTAGATGCAGAAACTTCTACAAACTTTACACTTGGTTTAGGAGGTAAAGTAAACAGAAACTTAAGCTTTACTTTAGATTACTATAGTATTAATGTAGAAGATAGAATTGTTTTAAGTACAGAAATTGGAGCAACTGCTGCAGGAAACACAGCTTTAGATCAGGTTTTAACAAACAATAATTTAAGTGATTTAAGTTTCTTTACAAATGCTATTGATACTAAAACTTCTGGAATAGATGTAGTTATTGGTTACAATAAAATTGAATTAGGAAAAGGATCTTTAGGGTTTAATTTATCTGGAAATTATGTTATAGAAAATGCTAGAGATGGTGCTGTTAAGAATCCACAAATTGTTGCTGATGCAGGACAATCTGTAGTAAACGAAACGCAAGAAGCATTATTTTTTACATCTAGACCACAAACAAAGTGGATTTTAGGAACAACTTATGATGTTGGTAAATTTGGTTTCTCTTTAAATAATACATTTTTTGGTAAAACAAAATTTGCACAACAAGGGTTACAAAATTTAGAAAGTATTTTTGTAAATGCAGCTGATATTCCTGCAGGAGCAGTACAAGATGGAGGTTCTGATTTAAGAACAGAATTTACACCAAAAGTTGTTACAGATTTAGGTATTAACTTTAATGCAACAGAAAAATTAACTTTCTCATTAAACGTAAACAACTTATTTAATGTGTTGCCAGAATGGAGTTTTACAAACGCAACAGCTACAGGTCAGGCAATTCTTGATGGTGCTGCTGTTACAAACTCTCCATCTAACCTAATTACTTTTAACCAACGTTATTCTCAAATGACATATGATGGTTATCATTTTAGTCAATTAGGTACAATGTTTAATTTATCTTTAAATTACCAATTTTAAAGAATAATTATATTTGATTAATTAGAAAATGCTACTCGAAAGAGTAGCATTTTTACTTTATATAATAATTTTTTTAATTCTTTTTTAAGGTTAGAGTTTCTTCAAAGAACTCGCCATAGGTAAAATATTGTATCCAATCGCCAAGATTTACATACACACTATTTTCTTGTAGTTTTATTTCTAAAGGAAGATGTCTGTGCCCAAAAACAAAATAATCGTAATGTTTTTCTGTCAGTTTCTTTTTACAATATTGAACTAGCCATTCATTTTCTTCTCCTAAGAATTTTGCATCTTCGTCACCAGAAATCATTTTGTTTTTAACAGACATATATTGCCCAAGCTTAATACCTAAATCTGGATGAAGCCATTTAAACATCCATTTAAATAATGGAAACGTAAATACCTTTTTCATGCGTTTATAACCTTTGTCTCCAGGTCCTAAACCATCTCCATGACCAATTAAAACCACTTTATTGTTAATAATAAACTCTTGTGGAGAATGATAGACAGGAATGTTTAATTCTTTTTCGAAATAATCATTCATCCATAAATCATGATTACCAACAAAGAAGTATACAGGAATACCAGCATCTTTAATTTCTGCTAATTTTCCTAAAACTCTAACAAAACCTTTAGGAACAACTGTTTTATATTCAAACCAAAAATCGAATAAGTCTCCTAATAAGAAAATTACTTCTGCATCTTTTTTAATAGTGTCTAACCAAGCAACAAACTTTTTTTCTCTAGGAAAACTAGCTTCTGCAGTTGGTGCACCTAAATGTTGGTCTGAAGCAAAGTAAACTTTTTTATTTTTTGAAGTTGTTATTTTTATCATTGCTACAAAGAAAAGCTATTCATTTGTACTTTCCAACTCCAAAACTTTTTGCAGCATTTTATCTTCTTGATGTATAATTCTATAAAAACCAACATCACCAAAAAGAACATTAGCAATAGAAGCTTTTAAATATCTTCTTATACTTTCTTTGTTTTTAGCAGAAGGTTTAATTTTATCTTTTATTTCTGAAAGATAAGTATCAAATACTTTTTCATCTGTATCAAAGTCTTTAATATAAGAATCAATATTCCAGATTTGTAAGTCTTTTCTATTGTTGTCTACATAATCAAAAGCAAAATCATTTATTGTATTAAAATAAAAGTTAGTCATGTAAGAAGTAGTATCTATTCCAACAAAAACATCAGGTATTATACCACCACCACCATAAACAAGTTTTCCTTTGGGAGTTGTAAACTTTAAGGAATCTACTACTTTAATACTGTCTTTGCTTAGTAATTCTCCGCTAGTAATTCTTTTTTGATAATCTTTGTAATAGTTAGAGTTTCCGTTACCAGAATAAGGTTTTTGTATAGAACGACCTGTTGGTGTATAATAACGTGCTGTTGTTAAACGAACTGCAGAACCATCACCTAAATCCATTTCTATTTGTACCAAGCCTTTACCAAAAGAACGTCTTCCAATTATGGTTCCTTTATCATTGTCTTGTAAAGCACCTGCAACAATTTCTGATGCTGAAGCTGAGTTTTCATCAATTAAAACATACAAACCACCTTTTTCAAAATCTCCTTTAGAAGTAGCAAAAGATTCGTCTATTTCTCCTTTATTGTTTTTTGTAAAAACGATTAATTTATCATCTTCTAAAAACTCATCAACAATACTATTGGCTATGTCTATAAAACCACCACCATTTCCACGAAGATCTAGAACAAGATCTATCATGCCTTTATCTATTAAATTATTTAATGAAGATTTAAATTCTGTATATGTATTTCTTGCAAAACGATCTAGTTTAATATAACCAATAGAATCATTAATCATATAGGCTAAATCTACACTTTTAATATTTACTTTACCACGAGTAACATCTACTGTAAAAAGAGAATCTGTACTTTTTCTATAAATCTGAAGTCCAATTTTAGTACCTGGTTCTCCTTTTAAATAATCAGGAACCTTATTACTAAACATGTTTACACCAAATTTGTTAAACATGTTTCTGCCAAATAAAGTGTCTTTATTTGCCATTAAAATACGGTCACCCGCTTTTATGCCTGCTTTTATACTTGGTCCTCCTTTTATGGGTTGTATTACAGTAATAGAGTCAGAAATCATTCTAAACTGAACACCAATTCCTACAAAATTACCCTGCATACTTTCTTTAACAGCTTGTAGGTTTTCTTTAGGAATATATACAGAATGTGGGTCTAGTTCACCCAACATTTGTGTTATTGCACCATCTAATAAACTGTCTGTGCTAACTTTATCTACATAGTCGTTTTCGATAAAATTAATAAGTTTTTTTATTTTTCTTTCTTGTTTAGAGCTTTTAGAGAAAGACAACATATTGTTAGAGCTTCCACTAAAAGACATTCCTATTAAGATTCCAAAAACTACTGCTATTGCAAGAAATAATGGAAGGTTATTTTTATTCATATGGTAAATGTGTTACTTCTACACCAGCTTTTTTAAGAAATGTTATTCCAGAAGTATCTCTGTAAGAATTTGCGTATACAACTCTTTTTATACCTGCCTGATGTATTAATTTACTACATTGTGTACAGGGAGATAATGTAATGTATAAGGTTGCGTTTTTTGCAGATTGGGTAGAGCCTGCAACTTTTAAAATTGCATTTGCTTCTGCATGTAATACTTCCCATTTTGTTAGGCCTTCTTCATCTTCGCAACAGTTTTCGAAACCAGTTGGTGTTCCGTTAAAACCATCAGAAATAATCATTCTATCTTTTACAATTAAAGCCCCTACTTGTTTACGTTTACAATGCGAAAGTTTTCCCCATTCTAAAGCCATTTTTAAATAAGCTTGGTCATATTTTAACTGTTTTTTTTCTGTCATAAAACGAAAGTAAAAAGATTAATAATATTGTTGCGTTAATAAATAGACAAAATTTTTATTAAAATTTCTTGTTTATAATTTACCAATAAATTCTATCTAACATCATTTGAAGTGCAAAACCAACTACTATAGAAGAGCAAACTAGAATCCAATCTCTTCTAGTAACTCTAAAAAAGTTTTGTAAAATTGTACCAATAATTAAAATTCCAAGTACAATAATTATTTGCGCAGCTTCTATACCTAAAGCAAATTCTAATAAAGGCATTAATTTATCGTCTTCTTTACCAATCATCATTTTAAAATAATTAGAAAAACCAAAACCATGAATTAAGCCAAAGAATAAAGCAAAAACTAAATTTGTGTTTTCTTTACCTGTTGATGATTTTTTAGCGGTAAATATATTTATTACACCAGTTATTATAATGGTAACAGGAATTAGAAATTCTATTAATTTCATGTTAACATTTAAAATACCATAAGCAGATAATGCTAATGTTATAGAGTGCCCAATTGTAAAAAGTGTAACTAACCATAGTACTTTTTTAAATTGATTAAAACTGAATACAACAGCTAAAACAATTAAGAATAAAATATGGTCGTAAGCATTAAAGTCTAAAACATGGTTTAGACCCATTTTAAAGTAAAGAATAAAATCGTTCATAATATTATATTTAGAGGAATCTCAAAGATATTCAAAAACTTGAAAAATTCTGTTAATTTTATCTAAGGATTATTGTTGGTAAACCAATTTGGTAAACCAATAATAATATTTGTTATATTTGTAGAAACCATTAATACTTAATGTATTAATAATGATATTGAAAAAAGGTTGAAAAAACAAAGCTAATTAGCAATGTTTTATTTTCTAATAATCTTACTTCTAACTAAAATAATTCTACAAAATATATGAAGAAATCAGTTCTTTTTTTTATTGCAATTATCTCTTTATTAACAGATAATGTAACAGCTCAAGAAAAATTAGTAGGTTCTATTTTAGAATATAATAGTGTTATAAAAACGGCAAAACCAGGTGATATTATTGTTCTTAAAAATGGTGTTTGGAAAGATGTAGTTTTAAATGCCTTTGGTAAAGGAACAGCTAATGAACCAATTATTATAAAAGCAGAAACTGCAGGAGAGGTAATTATTACTGGAAATTCTACTTTAAATATTTATGGAGATTATGTAATTGTAAGTGGTTTGTGGTTTAAAAACGGAACTTCTTCTTATAAATCTATTGTGCAATTTAAAAAAGACTCTAAAACGTTTGCAAATAATTGCCGTTTAACAAATTCTACAATTTCTTACTATAAAGTAGATGAAGGTATAAAAGACCATTGGGTAGATATTTGGGGTAAAAATAATAGAGTAGATCATAATAATTTTACAGGAAAAACAAGTCCTGGAACAACTTTGGTGGTTTGGTTAAAAGGAGAAGAACACACAGAAAATAACCATAGAATAGATAATAATTTATTTGGTGCAAGAGAAGAATTAGGAACAAATGGTGGCGAAACAATAAGAATAGGAACAAGCACCAACTCTTTAAAATCTTCTAAAACTATAGTAGAAAGAAACCTTTTTACAAATTGCGATGGAGAAATAGAAATTATATCTAATAAATCTGGAGATAATATATTTAGAGATAATTTATTTTTTGGAAGTAAAGGTGCTTTAACATTAAGACATGGTAATAATGCTTTGGTAGAAAGAAATGTTTTTATAGGAAATGGAGTTTCTAAAACAGGAGGAATTAGAGTTATTAATTCTGGCCATATTATTAGAAATAATTTAATGATTGGTTTACAAGGAGATGGTTTTAGAGGGCCAATTGTTGTAATGAATGGCGTGCCAAATTCTCCATTAAATAGGTACAATCAAGTAGAAAATGTAGATATTCAGAATAATACTATTATTAATTCTGGCCCAATTTCTTTTGGAGAAGGAAAAGATGATGAGAGAACTTTAGCACCTAAAAATGTAAATTTTTCTAACAACTTAATATTCAATTCAACATCTAATAACAATGTTCTTTTTTTAGATGATGTTTCAGGAATTAGTTTTAATAATAATTATATAGATGCACCTACATCAAAAAATATAAAAGGTTTTACAGCAACAAAAATAAATTGGGAAGAAGCTAGTAATTTTCCAATTCCTACGTTAAATAATAAAGACTTATTAATAGTAACTAAGAATAGTAAGAGTATAGGAAAAGACATTACAAATACTGTTAGACAAGTATTTAATGCTGGTGCTTTTAATTTAGGTTCCAAAAAAACACCCAAAGCATTAAGTTTAAGAGCTGGCCCTGGTTGGAAACCAAAAATTGTTGCTCCAAAACCAAAAGCTGTAGAAATTTCTGTTGCTCCTGGTATAGAAACCCTTAGAAAAGCAATAAGCAAAGCTTCACCTGGTTCTGTATTAATTTTAGAAGCAGGACAGTATTTTTTTGAAAAGAAAATTAAAGTTGCAAAAAATGTTACCATAATTGGAGACAAAAATGGAGGAACATTAATTGCCGCAAAAAAAGATATAGAAAAACCAATAGATTATCTTTTTAGAGTGAATGAGGGCGTAAGCTTAAGAATTAGTAATGTTACTTTAGATGGAGAAAATTCTGACTTAAAGTATGCAGTTGTTTCACCAGATAAGCAAGAAGGTGGTTTATATAATTTCTTTGCGGATAATGTTGTTTTTCAAAATTTTAAAAATAAAAGAGGAGGTAGTGTATTTAAAGCCTATAATGGTACAAAAGCAGATACCTTAAGTTTTATAAACTCTAAATTCGAAAATAATTACAGAGGTTTAAACTTGTCTTACGATAAAGATTTATTAGGAAAATACAATGCAAATACAATTATTGTAGAGAATTCTATTTTTAAAGAAATTGAAGAAATTGCTATAAATTATGTTAGAAAAATTCCAACATCAGATATTCCTGGGGGAAATTTAATTGTTAAAAACTGTGTTTTTAGTAAGGTTTATAATCAAGAAAAAGGAAAAATTATTAGAACAGATGGTATACATAATGTACAAATTACCAATTCTGTATTTGAGGGTAGCTATAATCTAAAAGTTCCGGTAGACTTAAAAGGAACAAATAATATTATTTCTAATTGTTTAGTTTTTAACAGTGGTTTTGTTAAAGTGAGTAAAAATGCGAAAAAGAAAAATGTTTTATACAAAAACCCTAAATGGGAAGATAAATCTCTTTTTAAACCAAGTTCAAAATCAGATTTATTAAAAGAAAATAATAATATAGATAATATAGGTTTAAGGCAATAATTACAGCTTTAAATTAAGCTTACATTCAGAAATTTAATACTAATTATACGCTCTACTAGTTAGAATTTATTCAGTTATTTTAGTAGTTATATGTCTAACTACTTTAAAATAATAGTAATGGATAAATTTTTACAATTCAACTTTAGTTTCTATATTTGGTAAACCAAATTGGTAAACCAGTTCTAATTTCACAAACTTATCATGAAAAAAGCCTCGTTATTCAGTCTTCTTTTTAGCATTTTCTTTATGTTATCGTGCTCTAAAAAATCTGTTGAAATAGAAGATGTTATAAATGAAGAAGAGGTAGAAGAAGTTAAAGAACCAGAAGATGTTGCTGTAACTTATGCAGATATTAATTTTTCTAATTGGAAGGTAACTTTGCCAGTAGACAAAGATAATAGTGGTAGCCCAGACGAATACAAACCCAATCAATTAATAAATGGTGGTTATAGAACTTTAGAACCCGTAAAACCATTTATGTATGATGATACTTCAGATGAAAGTATTGTTTTTTACACATTTCCAGAAAACTCAACAGCAAATAGTAAATATTCTAGAACAGAATTAAGAGAATTAATAGATATTTCTAATTCTAGGGTAAATTGGTCTTTAGATTCTGGAGGCACAATGAAAGGGAAATTAAAAATGGTAGATATTTCTAAAGACAACTCAACATCTTCAAGAGAATACCACAGAGCAATTGTTATGCAAATTCATGGTGTAATTTCTATTGCAGACATGGCAAAACATGGTTTTTCTTCAAACAATGGGCCGCCATTAATAAAAATGACTTGGATTGATGGAGATTTGTGGGTTTATAAAAAATCTTTAGTAAGTGAAACAACTTCTGGAGACGATTTATTAGATGTTTCTAGCAAAACTTGGTCTGATGAAAAACACAATATGGGAACCGTTGGTTTTAATGAATTTGAATTTAGCATTAAAGCATCTAAAGGGAAAATTGAATTACAATTAAATAATGAAACTCCTTATATTTATGAGGATGTTAGTTTAGCTAAGTGGCCTTTCGAAAACTATTACAAAGCTGGTAATTATTTAACTACCACAGATTCTGGCGCATTTTCTAAAGTAAAATATTACAATTTATCAATTACACATTAATTACACATAAAATTTTTATGAAGAATTTATTTCTAGCTATTAGTACTTTTTTTCTTTTCATTTCTTGTAATGAAAAATTAGCAAACAACATTTTAGTAAGCAATCCATCAGAATTAAAAGATGCAATTAAAAATGCAAAACCTGGTGATGATATTGTTTTAAAAGACGGAATTTGGAAAGATGTACAAATTGAGTTTTCTGCAAAAGGAACAAAAGATAATTTAATTACTTTAAGAGCAGAAACACCAGGTAAAGTTTTTATAGAAGGTGTTTCTAATTTGTCTTTTGGTGGCGAATATTTAGTGGTAAGTGGTCTTTATTTTAGAAACGGATATTCTCCAACTGTAAATGTAATTGCCTTTAGAACAGATAAAAATAATGTTGCAAATAACTGTAGAGTTACAGATTGTGTAATTGTAGATTTTAATAAATTACAAAGAGATAATGACGATTTATGGGTGCAGTTTTACGGTAGAAATAATCAATTAGATCATTCTTATTTGGCTGGTAAAACTAACGGAGGACCAACAGTTAGAGTAGATTTAAAAGGAATAGAAAGTATTAATAATTATCACAAAATTGTAAATAACCATTTTGGGCCAAGACCTAGAAAAGGAGGCGCAAGAGGAGAAACTATACAGTTAGGAAGTAGTTTTACATCTATGAGTCCTAGTTACACAACAATTGCAAATAACTTTTTTGAAGAGTGTAATGGAGAAGTAGAAATAATCTCTAGCAAAACAAACTTTAACGAAATTAAAAATAATGTGTTTTATAAAAGTGAAGGTTCTGTAGTTACACGTCATGGAAATTATACGATGATAGATGGAAACTATTTTATTGGAGATGGAGAAAACACAAATTACGGTGGAATTAGAATTGTAAACACAGGTCATTGGATTGTAAATAATTATTTCTACAATATTATTGGAGAAAATTTTAGAAGTCCGTTAGCAATTATGAACGGAATACCTAAATCTCCGTTAAACAGATATAACCAAGTAACAGACGTGGTTGTTGCATACAATACCTATGTAAATTGTAAATCTCCTTGGCAATTTGGTGTAGGTACAAATATTGCACAAAGTGCAGTTTTACCTAAGTCTGAAATTCGTTCTGCAAGACCAATTAGAACTACAGTTGCCAATAATGTTATTTACAATACTGTTGGAGATAAAAACCCAATTATAGAACATGATAAAGCAGATGGAGTAAGATTTGAAAGTAACATAATTAATAATCAAGATGTTGCTTTTAATGATGATAAACGTATTTCTACAAGCAATTTTGAATTAAATAAAGTAAATGATTTCTTATTTACTCCTAAAAATATTTCAGAAAGTGTAAAACCTTTTAATGGCTTCGATTTTAATACAATAACAAATGATTTAGTAGGCAACTCTAGAAAAAACAACAATGCTATTGGAGCTACAATTAATGCAACAATTAAAGATCCTAATGTTTTAGATTCTAAAAAATATGGGGCAGCTTGGTTTTCTAGTGAAGTAACAAAAACTGAAGCAAAAACAATAAATGTAGCTAGTGGAGATAATCTTTCAACTAAAATTGCTGAAGCTAAAAATGGAGATGTTATTTCTTTGGGTGAAGGAAAATATATGGTTTCAACATCATTATTAATTAATAAGAACATTACAATTCAATCTTCAACAAAAAATAAAGCAGAAATTATTTTTGAAGGTGCTATAAATACACCTGTCTTTGAGCTTAACCCTTATGGAATTTTAAATTTAAAAAATATTATTCTTAAGGGTAATGGTACTAATTATGCTTTTGCTAATTTAAAAGAAAACATGTCTAATCACTTTGGTTTAAATGTTTCTGGTTCTGAAATAAGTAACTTTAACTATGTTTTAAAGGCGTACAAACAAACTTTTGCAGAAGAAATTACTTTTAAAAACTCTACAATTTCTAATTGTGAAAACGGTATTGAACTTTCTGAAGAAACAAACGACAGAGGAGATTATAATACTGAATATTTAACGGTAGATAATTGTACTTTTAATAATGTAAAACAAAACGTTATAGATTATTATAGAGGTGGTTATGATGAATCTACAATTGGTGGAAATCTTTTAGTTTCTAATAGTACGTTTACCAATTCTGGTAGTAAAGAGAAAAACAAAATGTTATTAAACCACAGAGGTATTGTAAATGTAAATATTATAAACAATACTTTTAAAAATAACAAAGTTCAGTTTGTATCTATTTTATGGGGAGCAAAAAACAATACAGCATCAAATAATACTTTAATTAATTCAGGTAAAATAAAAACTGAAGAGAATTTAGTAATGAAGCTAATGTATTAATTATTATAAATAAAATTCAAAAAATGAAAAAATCGATACTTATAATAGTTGCACTTTTTACTTTATTCTCTTGTAAAGATATCTCTAAAGAAAATACAAATTCAGCAACTAAAAAGGCAACAGAAACAAAGTTTCCAAGTGATGTTATTCCATTTATGGATAAATGGAAAATTCTTTTAGGAGATGGTACTTATGTAGATACTTTAATTAATTACCAAAAAGACAATTTCTTTTATGTAGAAACTGAAGGAGAAACAAATTGGGTAGTTTATAAAACTCCTAATTCTGGTATTACTTCTAGAACATCTAGTAACACTAGAACAGAATTGGGTGAAAAAGCACATTGGATTCCTGAAACTGGTGGTAAACTAACAGGAACATTAAAAGTACAGCACGTTTCTACTACAGGAAATGCAGATGTAGCATCTTCTTACGCAGTTGTTGTTGGGCAAATTCATAGTGATGAAGGACATGAAAATGAACCTTTAAAAATCTTCTATAAAAAATTTCCTGGTCATACAAAAGGTTCTGTTTTTTGGAATTATGAAATTAATACAGAAGGAGATAATTCTGGTAGATGGGATTTTTCTACAGCGGTTTGGGGTTACGATTTTTCGGTTGTTGGTAAAGATGCAACTACAAGTCCTGCAGAACCAAAAGACGGAATTGAATTAGGAGAAACTTTTAGTTATGAAGTAAACGTACATAAAGGTATTATGTATCTAACTTTTAAAAGTGAAGGACATGATACTAAAACATTTACAAAAAGTTTGTTGAAATCAGATTTTGCAATAAAATCTAATATTCCACAACAAGTTATAGATGTGTATTCATCTAAAAGAACAGTAAGCGTAGAAAGAGAAATTGCGTATGCTGGCGAAATAAATTATTTTAAACAAGGTGCTTATAATCAAGCAAACGGAAAATCTACCAAATCTGAAACTTATGGTGGAGATATAGCAAAACAATATGCAAATGGAAGTTATGCAGAAGTTTGGTTTAAAGAAGCAACTGTTGGTAAAAGTTCAGAACCAGAAAAAGAACTTTAGTATTTCTGACTCATCATTTTATTATTAAATTAAAATTATCTCTTTTATGAAATTCATAAATAAACTTTTACTTCTATTAGTAATAACAACAATGTCTTGTAAAGGTAATGTTGAAGAAGTAAGTACAAATGTTAATAATGGTTCAGAAGAACATCCAAAATTAATTCTAACTAAAAAAGGTGTAGAAAAAATTAGAGCTTCTTTGGGTTCAGTTCCAATTTTTGATAAAACCTTAGCGAAAGTAAAAGCAGAAATAGACGCAGAAATAGCATTAGGGATAGATACACCAATACCAAAAGATTATTCTGGTGGTTACACACATGTGCGTCATAAACGTAACATGTATGTTTTGCAAAAAGCAGGTGTTTTATATCAAATTTTAAATGATGAAAAATATGCAAAATATGTAAAAGACATGTTACTGCAATATGAAGCAATGTATAAAACGTTGCCTGTGCATCCAAAAACAAGGTCTTATGCTAGAGGTAAATTGTTTTGGCAATGTTTAAATG